>JAHJRZ010000009.1 GCA_018830605.1 Patescibacteria group bacterium
CGAGTAGTAATTACTTTGGTCTTGCCTGTGCCGGCTCCGGCAATAATAAGTAAGGGACCGTCACTATAAGTAACGGCTTTTTTCTGTTCTGGATTTAATCTTTTAAGAAGATTCATTATTTAAAAATGAGCCTAATGGCAAAAATAAGCAGTTCACGGACTATTTCTAAAGCAATAAAAGCGGCAATGGGCGAAAAATCAATCATTCCGAGAGGTGGGATGATTTTTTGAAATGGCAGAAGAATTGGGTTAGTGATATTGAAAAGAATTTGAATAAAAATATTGTCCTCGGAGATTCGAAACCAAGAGAGCAGAATTCTGATAAATAAAGCGATGATCAGAATGTTAAAGAAAATGTCAATAAAAAGAGTTAAAAAATTGGCCATCAGTCGAATTATATCAGAGATTAATTATCTTTCAAACTCAAAAAAATATGTCGACACATCGGCATCTACACATCGGAGGTGTAAATGCCGATGTGGGGGTTATTTATTCTAATGTCAGTTCATTGATTTCTTCATTCGATCTAATGTAATCTTGGAAGTCTTTGATGAAATAATTATATTCCTTCATTGATTGGAAATAAGCTAAAATATTTTTTGGTTGGGATAATCTTGTTTTTGTTTCGGATAGATATAATGCGAAGGAGGACCAGTCGTAATCTTCAGGGCTTGAAACCAATCTTGAGGTGAGTGGGTTTAGGTGTATGTATCTTGATAAATGCATAAATTGCTCATCAGTTTTGATTTCTTTTGATTTAAATTTTCCTTGGAATATAGGCCCCACCCTGTCATATTTGATATTGAAATATTTTGTATAGCTATCGAGAGAGTATCTCATAAAATTAGTGATCCCAAAATCTAAAATTTGCTTCGCGATCAAATGAAAATGATTTGGCATAAGACAAAATGAGAGGATTTCTACCTGCGGTTTTTTTGGTTTTTCTGATAAAATCTCGATTAATTTATCCTTATTAACCTCGGAAATTTTTAAAGTCACAGCTCTATCAAGATAATAAGCAAAGGTATTAAGCAATCGCTGATAGTCGTAATTATTATTGAAGATCCGTTGCTTCGCTACACCTCGATTGTAGAGATGATATAGATTGCCATTGATAAAATTTCTACTCTCCATTTTTTGATTTAATTGTATATTTTTATTATAAATTACCTACACATCGGTGTCTACACATCGGATGTGTAAATACCGATGTGGGGCAAAATAAAAAAGGCGGCGCGGCTGTGTCAGTGATTCTGTGCAGATTGACACAATCCGTGCCGCTCTATTGGAACTACTCATCGGCGAAGACGAGACCGAACTCATTGCGTAGCCAGAGTTCGTCCTCGCGGGGTTGCGATACGTCTTGGTAGTCGGCGACACTTCCCTCGATAGCGAATGGGTCAAACCAGATGTTCTTCATGCCATCGGGGGCTCGTTGATACACCTCGAAATGAAGGTGTACTTCATCCCACGATGGTCCCATCGGAGAATCAGGTCCTTGGGGCGGAGTTCCCCAGTAAAGACCGGAATCGCCCATGTATCCGATGACCTGACCTCGCTTGATCTCTTTCCATCCAGGAATTTCTTGGCCGTTGGGTTGGTAGATGAACGTCGGGTCCCAACCATCATTGGTTTGGGTTGGTTTGATGCAAGGAATGTCTTCGGCGATTCGCTCAAGATGCCCGTACTGCGTGTATACCCCCTGTTCTGGATGCCAGATTTGGACGAATCTCCCTAGCGCCATGCCGATTGGCTTCCCCTCATAGTTAATAGGGTTAGGTTTTTGGTGGTAGGAGGCAATCACCCAACCATCAGCAGCTGCGAGGATAGGCGTGTTTCTCTCGGCATCAAAGTCAATACCACGATGCTTAATGTGTCCATGGATGGCTTGTTCTTCCGCGGAATAAGTCCATCCTTCACTGATGTAACACTTCGTGCCCCTGGGGAAGGGCAGGGCGAGGAAAGGTCGAATCTCTGTGCCCTGGGCAGAGGTTGATGGTCCGACTTTCCCCTGTTTGTTCAGACAGCCGACCAGGAGAAATCCGAAAACAGCGAACGGGAGAAGCTTCAAGCCTCTCGCCTCCTTCTTGGTGTGGAGTGTTTAGTCTCTCAGACTTGTTTTATGATAGTATTAGAGTGATCTTTTGTCAACTAAAAGTAATTACGACACTCCGTATCCTACACTCCGTAAGTGTAGAAGCGGGAGTGTCGTAAGTAATACTCTTTTATAATTAATTCTAATTCATAATTAATTCTAACAAATCTCACGATCGTGAAGTTTGTTAGAACTTTTTAGGCGACACTTAAGCGAGAGTTTCGTAAGTAAAGTGAGATGATAAATTCAGTTGATTGAGAGTTTTGATTTTTGGAGATAAGCTAAAAAATATTTTAGCCCAAAATAAAGGCCAAAAATTGCGCCGGTGTAAACCAAGTCTCCCAGAATCGTATTTCTAAAAAACGGCAGGGCCAGATAATAACAATTAATTAAACCTTGTAAATTTTTGGCGTACATAGGCGTAAATAGAAAAACAGCTAAATTTGTAATTAGATAAAATTGAAGCGAAGCCAAAAGCGAAACCCCGACTCCATTTGATAGATTTTGGTGATTTTTGAGATATCTGCCCAAAAGCGTGGCAATAAAAAAACTTAGATAAACCGCCAGCATCACTAATGGCGCGTAGAAACCGATAATGGTGTCGGAAAGAAGCATCGCAATAATAGGAACACCATATCTTAATAATTTATTTTTAAAGACAAAAGCGGAAAATATACCGACCGCGGCAATAGGAGCAAAGTTAGCCGGATGAGGCAAAAGTCGTGAAGCAACCGCAAAAATTATTAAAACTATAGCCAACAGTTCTTCTTTTTTTAAAACAAATTTTTTCATAAAATTTCTTTTAATAACGAAAATCAGCTTCAGCATATTTCCACTCAATAATATCATTGGGCTCGGTGATATATCCGCTCGCGCCTACTTCGGACAAGCGGCCATTAATGTAGAGTGACCAGAAGTATTCATAGCCCTTAGTCCGACAAACCCCACCGATGCAATCAACGAATATCCCCAAGTTTCCTCCCCAATCGGTATATTCTATGTCGTCTTTTGTAATTCTTTTCAAGAGTTCGAAAGCGTTTTCGCCAGAGATATAATCAGTGGCATAATTTCCGGCTCTTCTGCCAGCATTAATTTTAGTGACGACTTTTATTTTTTGAGTTGGAGTTTGAGCCGCAGGGATATTTTTTATCTCCGGAGTTTCAGGGACTTGAGTCGTAAACGATGTCTTGCTTGGGCTTGGACTTACTACATTTTGTGTCTGGTTATCATCAACCGCCACTATATTTAGTGGCCGCTCGGTCAAATTATCACTTTTTCCCGCTCGGTTGTCTTTTGTTGAGAATTCCGCCCCCACCCCATCAACGCCAAAATAAATCATACTGATCAAGGATAGAGCAAAAAGCGGCAGATAAAATCTTTTGATAAATTTGACGTAGTGTTTCATAATTTCTAATATTCAATTCCTTTTTTGGCTTTTATCCCCCGATCAAAGGGATGTTTAATTTTTCTCATCTCGGTAACAAGATCGGCCAACTCTAATATCTTAAGATGAGCCCGTCTTCCCGTCAATACTACGTTAGTACCAATGAGACGAGATTCGATAACCGTAATCACTTTTTTTATGTCCAAAAGGCCGAAAGCAATGACGACATTTATCTCGTCTAAGATGACTAAATCAAAATTAGACTTGAAAATTTTTTTTACTTCTTTTAATCCTCTTCCCGCCTCTTTAAAGTCTTCTTCTGAAGTTTTCTTTATTAATTCATTCTTGCCAAAAGATTTTAAACAAAGTCTTGGTTTGAATTTTTCTATTTGTGAGAGAGCCAGTACTTCTCCTGATGGTTTAGGTTTTAAAAATTGGATAATGGCGACTCTCTTCCCCCGTCCTAAAGCGCGAACCGCCAAACCAAAAGCGGCGGTCGTCTTCCCCTTGCCGTCCCCAGTGTAGACATGAATTTGCCCCATAGTTTTAGCAATTATCAATTAGCAATTAACAATTCTCAATGAATTATCAATTATTCAATTTTCAATTGTTTGCTAATTGTATCATTGTAAATTTATTGGAAATTGATAAATGTTAATTGTAAATTGGATTTAGCCACAACGGCTAAATCCGCACGACGGACACTTGAGACACCCCTCCCCTATCTCGAGCATTGCCCCGCACTCCGGGCAGGCCGGAGCATGGCCTAAATCCGCAATTGAGGCTTTTCCCAGCGCAATTTCTAATTCTTTTCCGTTAGCGCCATTCTCGATTAATTTTTGCTGGTTAGATTTGTCTTTCGCCTGATAATTGAGCCGCATCTGCCCGGTTCTTAGGCGCAGATGTTTATCTAAAATTTTAGCGATAGCATCAGGCAAGCTCAAGACTAATCCTTCGTCTCCCCAGGCAGGCGAAGGATCCCGGATGCCTTTTATCTGGTCGATAATCTCTTTGATATCAACGCCGGAGCGAAGGGCCAAAGAGACTAATCGCGAGATAGCTTCAGCTTTAGCGGCAAAAAATCCGCCGGCTTTACCCATATGGGTGAAAATTTCAAAAGGATAACCTTTTTCATCTTCGTTGATGGTTATATAAAGATTGCCGTAAGAGGTATTAATTTTGTAAGTGAATCCATTGACGACTGCCGGCCGTTTTCGGGGGTGAATTTTTAACGCAGGTAAATTTTCTGTCTTTTTTTCTTTTTTGATGGTCGTCATTACTTCAAGATTTCTTGAGCCTTCGCGATAGACGGTCAGCCCCTTGCATTTAAGTTTATAAGCCATGAGATATGAATCCTTAATTTCTTTTTTTGCCGCTGAATGGGGAAAGTTGATCGTTTTGGAAACAGCGAGGTCAGTATATTTTTGAAAAACAGCCTGCATTTTAATATGCCAATTTGGGGCAATATCTCGGGCCGTGACAAAAACTCGCCTTACATCTTCAGGTATCTCGTCAAGCTCTTGGATTGAACCGGCCTCTGAAACTTTTTTCATTAATTCTTTAGAATAAAAACCCCGTTTTTTGGCGACGTTTAAGAAGTGAGGATTAAATTCTAATATCCCATCGCCGTCGAGGATATTTTTTTTATAAACAAAAGCAAAGATCGGTTCAATGCCTGAAGAGCAACGGGCAATAATAGAGAGAGTTCCGGTCGGGGCAATAGCCGTGCGAGTGGCATTGCGGGGCGGCGCGATATTCATTTTGGCATAAATTGATTCATTATAAACAGGAAAAGCCCCTCGATTTTCGGCCAGCCGCTGTGAATAATAAAGAGCTTTTTCATTGATAAATTTCATAATTTTTTCCGCTAGCTTGAGTGCCTTTTCTGAATTAAAGGCAATATTAAGTTTAAGAAGCAAATCAGCAAAGCCCATTACTCCAAGCCCGATCTTGCGTGTTTTTTCAGTCATTTTTTTGATATCGTCGATGGGATACTTGTTGATACTAATCATATTATCCATTAATCTGACGGCAACACGTATTACATACTCTAGTCTTTCAAAATTTATCTTGCCATCCGGAGTAACAAGTTTTGAAAGATTAATCGATCCAAGATTGCAAGATTCATAAGGCAGAAGAGGCGATTCGCCGCAGGGGTTAGTTGATTCTATTTTTCCGAGTGCAGGAGTGGGATTAAATTCATTAATACGATCAATAAAGATGATTCCCGGCTCCCCATTCTTCCAGGCAGAATTTACAATTTTCCTAAAGACCTTGCTCGCGCTAATTTTTTTAACCAATCTATTGCCATTGGGGTTGATTAGGGGATATTTTTTATCTTTTTCAACCGCTTCCATAAATTGGTCGGTCAAGGCCACGGAGATATTAAAATTATTAAGCTTGCCTTCGACTTTTTTATATTTGATAAATTTAATAATATCCGGGTGGTGGACACTCAAGATCCCCATATTGGCTCCGCGCCGCGTGCCGCCTTGTTTGATCTGCTCGGTCGTATCATTATACATCTGCATAAAACCAAGAGGACCGCAGGAGACGCCGCCGGTTGATCTGACATAATCATTAGCAGGTCTAAGCCGGGAGAAAGAAAAGCCTGTGCCTCCGCCTGATTTATGAACCATGCCCATCTGCATTTGAGTCGTAAGGATAGATTCCATGTTATCTTCAATCGGCAGGACAAAGCAGGCAGAGAGTTGTCCGACCCTGGTGTCTGCGCCCGTAAAGGTCGGAGAATTGGGCAGATACTCAACCCGGGACATTATTTCTAAAAAAGCATCTTTAATTTTTTCTTTGAGTTTTTGAGAAGTGCCGAATTTATCTTCCGCTTTAACTAAATGATTGGCCACGCGCTCAAACATTGCCAGCGGTGTTTCAATTATTTTGCCATCGTCATTTTTAAGTAAGTATCTTTTTTCTAAGACCTTGACGGCATTATCAGAAAGATTGGTCACAACTCCTCCTTATTTCATTTTATTTATTTCTTTTTCAAAAGTTTCAATATCGGAAAATTCTTTATAAACCGAAGCGAAGCGTAAGTAAGCCACTTCGTCGATTTTTTTTAATTTATCAATCACGAGATTCCCTATCTCACGGCTGGTAATTTTGTCTTCACCACCTTTAAATATCTCTTGTTCTACTTTAGTGACAATGCGCTCGATATCAGTCTCGGTCACCTCGGTATTTTTAGCGGCCCGTCTGATGCCGTTCTCTATTTTTTTTCTCTCGAAAGGCTCTTCGCGGCCATTTTTTTTGATGACGACTGCTCTGGCCGGCTCTACCCTCTCAAAAGTAGTAAAGCGAAAACGGCAGCAGAAACATTCCCTTCTCCTTCTGACGGTGTTATCCTCGCTCATCCGCGAATCAATCACCTGCGTCTCACATTTTTTGCAATTGGGACACTGCATTTAGACCCCAAGATATAGTAGTTAACTCAATATATTGCACAATTAAGACTATTTTACCACTTTATATTGTAGTCAACGAAAATAGACAACGTTGTGTCTCAAAATGGCTTTGGAGTGCGAAGATCAGTTAATTTTTAAGCAAGAGTAATTACCAGTATCCACAATCATTAAATCAAAAATCCGCATTTATGCGGATTTACCTAACAAGCTAAGAAGCTACAAGCTAATCAGCTATTTTAGTTTCCGTCTGATAAAGGCCGGCACTTCCATATCAGTATTTTCTTCTGATCCAGATCCAAGGCCAGGCACAGTCGCTGGGACCGGCTCTTCAAATCCTTCTTCTTCTGGCTCTGAAGTGAGCGGCGGAAGTCCCCCTAACCCTAAGACGGGTCTTGATTCTTGCTCTTGATCTTTCTTTTTTCTCAAACCTTGGTCAAAACCGGTGGCAATAACGGTAATCTTGACTTCGCTCGACATCGCTTCATCAACCATCGCCCCAAAGATGATATTGGCTGATGGATCAGCCGCTTCAGTGATGGCTTTGGCGGCCTCATCAATCTCATACATCGAAAGATCGGATGAGCCAGTGATATTAAAGAGGATTCCCTTGGCGCCGTCAATTGAGAGTTCAAGTAGCGGCGAATCAATGGCAGCGCGGGCCGCTTCAATGGCGCGGTTATCGCCTGAAGCGCGGCCGATGCCCATCAGGGCCGTGCCCGCGTCTTTCATGATTGTTTTGATATCAGCAAAGTCGACATTAATAATGCCATGCATAGTGATAAGGTCTGAAATTCCTTGGATGCCCTGGCGCAGGACATCGTCAACCACAGAAAATGCATCAAATAAAGTTGTCTTTTTATCAATTACCTGCAAGAGCCGATCATTGGGAATAACAATCAAAGTATCCACACTTCCCTCGGTCTCGGCAATTGATTCCTCTGCCTGCTTGCGCCGCAGATTTCCTTCAAAAGTGAAGGGCTTGGTGACGACCGCGATGGTCAAGGCTCCCAGTTCTTTAGAGATGGCCGCCACTCCGGGCAGGGCGCCAGAGCCGGTGCCGCCGCCCATGCCAGCGGTAATGAAGACCATATCTGAATCTTTCAAGGCCTCATAAACTTCTTCTTTGTTCTCTTCGAGCGCTTTTTTGCCGGTTCCAGGATCAGCGCCAGAACCCAATCCTCGAGTCGTCTCCATACCGATTTGGACTTTAGTATGGGCAATAGAGTTTTCTAAAGCTTGCCGGTCAGTATTGACGCTAATAAACTCTACACTTTTTATTCCTTTTTCAGCCATACGGGTGACGGCTGAATTTCCGCCGCCGCCCACACCCACGACCTTAATTCTAGCCGGAGTGGAGCTTGGAACTTTAGAAAGAGCGGGGTGCTGAATCTCTTTGGGATTGTTCTCTTCTTCTTGGTTCATATGAAAAAAGACAATTTAGTTTTCTATATTTATGCTATAACAATTATTTTAATTTGTCTATATCCCTACGGGATAAATTGCTTGAACCACTCTTTTATCTTTCCGGGCGCCCGGCTGACAGCCGAAGGGGAGGGATTGAACAATCCTTTGTTTTGAGGAAAATGGTCAAGCCCGTAAATTATCAAGCCAATGGCAGCAGCATAGCTCGGGTCTGAAACTTTATCGACAAAACCAGTCAGCTCAATTGAAGGGACGCCCAGAGCTGAAGGCAGGCGCAAGGTCTCTTTGGAGAGTCCCACGACTCCTGAAAGCTTAGCTCCGCCGCCGACGAGCACCGCTCCGGCCGGCAGCATCCCATCTCGGTTAATGCTCTTTAATTCTTCTTTAATTAAGAGCAGGATTTCTGACATTCGCGCTTCAATTATCTCGGCTAAATAACGTTTTGATGCCTCCTGGTCTTCTTTAGGGTCAAATTGGGATAAATCGATTCGGTCGTGATCAGAAACTTGGTCCGGCAAACAGCTGCCGTGTTTAATCTTGACTGCTTCAGCCACCGCAATTGATGTTTTTAAACCGATAGCCACATCATTGGTTATATTAGCCGAACCAAGAGGAATGGCGGCAGAAAGGAGAATATCTCCTTCTTCGACTACGACTAAATCAGTCGTGCCCGCGCCAATATCAATTAAAGCCACACCAATCTCTTTTTGTTTTTTTGAGAGCATAGAATAAGTAGAGGCCAGTCCGCCATAGACTAAATCTTCAACATCCACTCCTGCTTGGTACACGCACTTGGTCAGATTTTTGATTACAGGCACAGAGCCGACCACCACATGGGCTTCAACTTCAAGCCGGATGCCGGTAAGGCCGATTGGGTCTTTTATCCCTCCTTGCCCGTCAACCGTATAAAGCCGAGGAATGATATGCAGCATCTCACGGTTGGTCGGCTGGGAGATGGCTTGAGTCGCTTCAATCACTCGCTCAACATCGGTCGGGGCGACCTCTCCGTTTTCTCCGGAGATAGCAATTACTCCGGTTGAGTTAGAGCCATCAATATGGTCGCCGCCAATAGCGACGATCGCCCTCTCTATCGGAATGCCAGCCATCCTTTCTGCTTCTTCTAAGGAAGCGGAGATAGAGGAGATAGTATCTTCAAGGTCAACCACCGCTCCATGACGCATTGAATTATTGGCCGAGAGCCCGACGCCGATAATGTCAAAAGAATCATTATGTTTTGTATAGTCATCACGGCTGTTTTTTTGCGCCACCAACGTAGCGACCTTGCTGGTGCCGACATCGAGGCCAATAATGAAATCTGATTTATTCTTGCTCATAATGATTTAGCTTAAAACCAATGGGGAAAGTAAATTAAAATAAAGATCAAGACAGAAGCAGAGGCAGTAATGAGCGCCGCACCAGCGGCCACATCTTTAATAACTTTGGTGCGGCCATTGTATTCTGGCGAAATCATATCTAATAATTCTTCAATCGCGACATTAATTACTTCAACTCCCATCGTCACCGAGATAGTGGCCGCGATAATTGCCCATTCAACATAACTTAAATGCGAAATTATGCCCAACAAGAAAGTTAAAAGAGCGAAAAAAAGATAAATTTTTATATTCTGCTCTTCTTTGATAACCGTGATCGTTCCTCTAAGAGCAAAGCGGAAAGATTTAACAAAACGTTTGAAGTCCATATAATTACAATTTCCAATTAACAATTGACAATTTTCAATGACGTCTCTCGCCACTCTTTTTTGTTTTTTTTATGGTCAAAGCCGAGCAGATGCAAAAGTCCGTGCTTGAATAATTTATTCATCTCTTTTTTATTTTGTTTTTTTGCCATCTCGGCTGAAATTACGATATCGCCTAACATTATATGATCGTCCGTTTTTTTGTAAGGAGTATCTATGGGAAAGGAAAGGACGTCAGTCGGTTTATTAATACCGCGGTATTTCTGGTTTAATTTTTTAATTTCAAGATTGTCGGTTAAGGTCAATCCCAGCTCAACCTTATCATTAATATCAAGTTTTTTAAAGACCGATTTTGCGGTGTCTCTAAAGAATTTTACCTTAAATCTGTTTGATTTATCTTTGAAATACAGCTTCATTTATTAAGCTTTTCTTTAACGATTCTGGAGGCAGTGGCGCCATCAATCTGTCCTTTATTCTCCTTCATCAGCTCTGCCATAACCCTGCCCATATCTTTCAATTCTGTGGCCTTGGTTTTTTTGATAACTTCATCGACTATTTTTTTAATTTCTTCTTCACCTAATTTTTGGGGAAGATATTCTTCAATTAATTTTAATTCTTTTTTTTCTTTTTCAATCAAATCATCGCGGCCTCCTTTTTCAAATTCAATAATTGAATCTCGTCTTTGCTTGGCTTGGATCTCTAAAGTTGAGATGACTTCTTTGTCTGTTAATTCTTTTTTCTTTAATTCAATTTCTTTATTATGAATAACAGACAAAAGTCCGCGATAAGTCAAAAGAGAAGCTTCGTCTTTATTTTTCATCGCTTCTTTAAGATCAGATTTGATTTTTTCTAAGATCGACATATTTTTTATTCATCTAAAAACTCCGCGTTCACGGTACTCTAAATGCCGCGCTTTGCGGATAATCTCACGTCGAATGGCGCTTTCACGCCTTAAATTTCGATTTGTCCCACCCAAAAAAAACCTTTTTTCTTTAGCATTGGTCAAGACTCCTGATTCTTGAATCTTGCGGTTAAAGCGCCGGAAGAGTCTTTCAAAAGGCTCGTTATTTCTTCGTTCAGCTTCAATCTTCAACTTTCTCACCTCCCAGTTAGATATTTAATCTGATTATGACATTTATTACCTTAGCATTAAGCTTCTTCTTTTTCAAGATGTTTTAAGAATTAATTTTCAATTTTCATTTTACAATTCTCAATGAATGTTACAATTATCCAATTTTTCAATTTTGTTTGTAAATTGTGTCATTGAAAATTTATTGGAAATTGCTAATTGGTAATTGCAAATTGTATTAGACCGCCATGCGGGCTAATAGCTTTCCTCCCAAGAGATGCAAGTGAAGATGATCAACTAACTGCCCTGATTCTTTGCCGTTATTGATCACGATTTTATAACCGTTATCCGCGATCTTTGCTTCTTCGGCTACTTTCTGGGCTATTAAAAGCAGATGGCCTAAAAGATCTTGGTCGATTTTGGCAGTATCATTTAAATTCTTGAGGTGTTTTTTAGGCACAATCAAAACATGAAAAGGAGCTTTGGGATTAATGTCGTCAAAAGCAACCACCTCATCGTCTTCATATCTGATGTGGGCCGGCATCTGTCCATTGGCAATTTTGCAAAAAATACATTTTGACATAGTTCATTAAAGCATTGAATCATTAAAACATGAAAACAAATTATCGTCGCTTTTGTTTTAATGTTCTAGTGTTCTTGTGTTTTTATGACTTTGTTCCAGTTTTTGTCTATCCACTCTTTCTGTTTCTTCTCTATTTCAACTAATCCTCGGCGCCTCATCTCTCTATTTATTATACCACCGCGGTGCGGATAACGGAAGAGCTTGGGTCTTGAACTTGAAAAGCCGGTCAGATAATGGACAAACTCATGGGCGAGGATTGATTCGATTACGTATTGGGGAACAATCTCATTTTTGAAATATCCATTGATAGTTACAATACTGGGACTCCCCTTTTTCAAACTCTGCCGGATACAGCCCAACTGCCATCTGGCGCGCTTACCGAATTTAACTCGCAAGTCATTGGTCGGCGAGATATCAGCAAAATATTTATGCCAAATTTCTTGGGCGATTTTTTTAAGCCATTTGTTGTGGCGCATAAACTAATTATAAAAAACTTTTCCAAAAAATTCCAGCCTTTATGGCTTGTACAAAATAATGCGGCCGCATTATTTTATATTATTTTTTTGATTAAAAAATATTAAAAAATGCCGAGGGGGCGTGAAACTTGTGCCTCCTCGGCAGAACGGCTTGATTAGAGCTGGTCAAATAGAGGCAGCTTGTGGATACGCTGCCCTGGCATCAACTCGCCGATAACGTAAAGATGACGCATCCCCCAAGCGTCAAGCTGAACCAGTTTGATGCCGTAACTTGTCTCCGGATCGTTCGGAAACTCTACTTCCGGAGTCCAGATGATAGTGCCGGCAAAAGTGAAGTCGGCCTCCACCTTCTGATCAATGGCGAGATCGGTTCTTGGATTCCACACTTCTTTTTTCGGCGGACTGGTCATGATCTCTGACCGTCTGACAGTCCCACGAGAGAGAGCAAGTTGGAGTTGATTGAAGCTGGCATTGAGAACGACACGAGTTCCGGAGTAAGGCTCGTCTTCTTCACATTCTTGGTGGCCCAAGACAACTCCAGGGAGTCTGACTTGAATCCATACCCGCTGATCGACCCGAAGTTCTTCCGGCATTTTCTTTCACCTGCTGCCATCATGGAGCGGTAGATTCTAGCCGTAAGGCGAGATATATCTACTCGCATC
>JAHJRZ010000010.1 GCA_018830605.1 Patescibacteria group bacterium
CTGGGCCTGTCCCCTGGTTAAAGCCGATAAAGTCGAGCTGGCGATCAATTATTATAGAGTAAAAGACTATGTTGCTTATTTAATTGTTGAAAAAAGCAATATTCAATCGTACTTAAAAAATCTTTTTAAAAAGAAAAAAGATAAGTTATAACTTTTTCCACGATCGTATTAAAAGTTGTATAATTTAAATCGAGGCAACCAAAACGATTAAAACAAATTGTTATATATTGTTATATAATGAAAATATGAGAAGAGAAGCTAAAATTTCAAAATTGGTTTTAGCGGCAGTTTTTTTGTTGATTTTCGGGTTGCTTCCTTCTTCTCTTCAAGCGCAGGAGAATCAAGACGCTGACTTGGGAAGTATTGATAATCTAAACGTTGCCATAGAAGTCCTGTCAGATTCAAGCATTAAAGTTGAAGAAGAGTTTGAGGGTTTGACTCTTTATTCTTCTTCTTTTGTTTGGCAAATTGACTCAAAAAACTTTGACCAACTTGAGATTAAAGAAAATGGAACCAAAATCGACCCTAAATCAATTAATATCCAAAAAGGCGACCTGACCCGCCTCTCTTTTCCTTTGAGTTATTATTCAAGCACAAACCTAAAAATCAGCTATCGTTCGAGCAATAATCTAAAGATAATCAAGCAAAAAATATTATTAAAAAACATAATTTTTAATCGATCAGGATTGTTTATTAATCATCTCAAAGTCGCCTTGAAACTTCCTCCGGACGCCCGAGAATCAGGCGAGGGGCAGAGATTTTATGCCATTCACGGCATTGAGGAATCAAGTCAAAAGGCCAAATCAAACGATCTGCTTGAGTACTCGGCCGCAGAAATCGGAAGCCTCTCGAGTTTTACGATTGAGGACTCTTTTGTGAGCTCATCTCTGCGTTTCCCTCTGGGCCAAAAAATAAAATTTTATTTTAATAATTTAACTACAATCTCGCTCGTCTTAATCTCTCTGCCTCTGCCTCTTTTAACTTTAATTTTTCTTTTTTATCTTCACTTGAGATACAAAAATAGTGTCAGGATAAAAAGAAACTTGCCTCCGGCGAATAAATTACCGGACGAAGCATCGCCATCTCTTTTGGATCTACTTTATCAAGGGGAGATCACCGAAAGCGGCGTCTCGGCGACCATCCTCGATTTGATTAAAAAAGGAGTCGTCATTATCGTTGATAAAGGAGAGGTCATAACTTTTGGCCGAAAAAACACCTCGGCTCATCTCTTGTCCTTTGAAGAAAAAATATTGGGAGAGCTTTTCAAACAACAAAAAATAAAAACAAATCTTAAGGAACTGAAAAAAATTGAAGAAGAAGAATTAATCGATCCAATATTTGAAAAAGTATATCATGAGATTTATCAAATTGGATCCTCCAAGGGCTACTTTGAGAGAAACCCATATCGAATAAAAATATTAAATCACCTCATGGGTATTGCTCTTTTTCTTTTAAGTATTGTTTTATATGTGCTGGCGATTATCTTTTTTCCAGCTAACCCCTTGATGCTCTTGCCGCCTTTTGGTATTACTGTTGCCTCGCTTCTTATTCTTTATCTGGCAAGAATTATCCCCCCCAGAACTCCGGCAGGGAAAACGGAGCTTGAGCGTTGGCTCTCTTTTAAAAAATATCTTTTAGGCCATCACCCGATTACTGATGAAAATAATCTGGCACTCAAATATCTTCCCCAAGCCGAGGCCTTGGGCGCCACAGAGGAATGGATAGGACACTTCAAAAATCTGCCCACCGAGACACCCTCCTTCTATGTCTCAGCCAGTCCCTACGTGGCAACTTCTGAATGGATGATTCGCACTGTCAATGCCTGCCGCAGTGTTGCTGAAAAAATTGAAGAGCTGAAGGGGTACTAAACTAATCTCAAATAACAAATATCAAATCAAAAATGAAATATCAAATACTAAATCTCAAATATCAAATCTTGTTTTTTTATTTAGAGTTTAATTATTTTATTTGAGATTTTTGATTTTTTATTTGAGATTCGCTCGCTATATTATATTATAGCTCTCTCTTTCTAACCACTGCCTTTTTAATAAGGGATAAAAGATTAATTGCGCTCGGCCGATAATTTGGCTCCTCTCAAGCGGGCCCCAAATGCGGGAGTCATTTGATAGCTCCCGATTATCGCCCAGAACAAAAAATTGGTCAGCTTTAAGGCGAATCTTGATCTCGCCGAAAGTCTTAAAATCATGGGGAATATACTCTTCTTTTATTCTTTGACCATTAATCTTAATCTCATTATTTGATATTTGGATAGTCTCGCCCGGAAGGCCGATAATTCTTTTAATATACTTATCGCTTTTTGTTCCGGGAAAGACAAAGACGATGTTGTCGCCCCTTATGGGCGGGGTAAAATAATAACTTATCCGGTTGACTAAGATTAATTCGTTATCAGCAAAATTAGGATCCATGCTCACACCTTTAATCACAAAAACCTGGACAATGAGATAATAAATTAAAAGCAGAGCCACGATAATCACCAGCGCAACTCGAATATAATCAAAAAAAATAAAAAAATTACGAGTTGATTTAGAAAACAAAAATCCTTCCCTCATATCTTAATTATATCACAAGAGCTCAAGATTCTGGGTGAGGAGACGCCTGTCCCAATATTATTTCGCGGATTTTTTTTAAAACAATACGTTTTACTTCTTCAAGTTCTAGCCCGTTCATAGAAAAACCAGCCGTTTTTTCTTGTCCTCCTCCGCCAAATTCGCGGGCAATCGCCTCCACATCAAAACCCTCAATCGAACGCAAGCTGACCTTGATTGAATCATTCAACTCACAAAAAAGAATGACAATCTTGGCGCCTTCAGTCGTATAAAGAAGATTATTAATCGCTGAAGTCAGGGCAGCCTCGTCCGCGCCGGTCATATCAAGATCACTCTTTTTAACTTCAGACCAGACCAGTCCAATAGCAGGATAAGAATCAAGTTTTGATAAAATTCTGCCCCAAATTTTAAGCGTTGAGTAAGAGTGCGTCTGAAAAACTCTTTTGGCGATCAGATCGCGGTCTCCTCCGGCGGCGATTAATTGCGCCGCGACCGTCAATGATTTTGAGGTAGTGGCAGGATTCTGAAAGAGATTAGTATCAGTCATAATTCCCAAAAGCAAAAAAGTAGCTATCTCCTCATCTATAATTTTTCCATGTTCGCTCTCGAGCGCCTCAATTAAAGAGACTAAGATTTCACAGACCGAAGAAGCGTTCTCGTCCACCCAGTTTATTTTACCAAAATAAGCATTGTTTGGATGATGGTCAATATTAAGAATATTGGTTTTATAAAACATCTCCGTGTTATCGCGATAAATCGCCCCTAATCTTTCTAAAGCATCAGTATCTAAAATAATAATTAAGTCATAGTGAAAATCACCATAGGCAAAACTTACATTTTTAGGAGAAAAATTGCCGGATTTTGGGGAGATGACTATCTTAAGTCGATCATTCTCAAGTTTATAAGAGAGTCGCGCTACCTTGGCCTCCTCTTCAGAAAGAAAAATCATAAAATCTTTAACTCCGTCAAGGTTTGCCTTAATCATCTCTCTTTTCTCTAAAAAATTATAAATGTTTGGCAGATTGCCGGACGAGACAGTTATTACTTCTTTGCCAATTTTTTTGAGAACGTTTGAAAGAGCCAGAAGCGAACCTAAAGAGTCGCCCTCAATATCTTCATGGGAAACCAGAAGCATTCTCTTGGCATCGCGTATGGCTTGAATAGCTTGTTGTTTAGACGTTAAGTCCATACATTATTTTTAAGTCGTATTCTTTTGATTGATGATATTTTATGGTAAGTAAGAATAAAAGTCAACATTAGCTATTGCAAAAAAATAAGAATATGCTATCATATTTTAGAATATGCCGATAATTAAATCAGCTAAAAAACGGGTTCGAACTGCCAAGCGCAATTATGCGCAGAATTTGAAGTATAAAAAAGCTTATAAAAAAGCAATGGCTGATTATTATAAAAAACCAAGCAAAAAAAAGCTCTCTCAAGCTTTTAGCAAAATTGACAAAGCGGCCAAAATTAATCTAATTCATAAAAACAAAGCGGCTAGATTAAAATCAGCTCTATCTCACGCAGATCTCTGAAAGCAAAAGGTCCAAAATCAGAACTGGGTTTTTATTTGATCTTCTCATCTCACTATTTGCCAAGACCAAGCGGCGATATATTTTTTTTAATTCAATAAAGGAAAATAATCTGGCTGAACCGATGGCTTTTTTAGCCACAAAAGGATGCATCTTTAATTTTTGGGCGATTTCAAATTCTCTTAGATCCTCTCTGTTTTCACTTAAATATTTAACTAAGATTAAATTTCTAAATCCATAGACGATCATGGAAAAAAGATACTCCCGCTTCTCTCCCAAAGAGAGGAGGCGGTGCAAAAAAAGAAGGGCTGAGCGCCCGTCGCGCCGCGCCAGAGCATCAACCAGATCAAATATCCCCGCCTCAACCTTCTCCAGAGTTAATTTTAGAACATCCTCTTTTTTAATTGTTTGGGGATAAGAATAATTTATTAATTTATCAATCTCATTAGAAATCTTCCAAGTGTCTGCGCCTGAAAGCTGGACTAATTTTTGAGCTGCCTCGGTCTCGATCTCTCCTTTACGGCTCCCTACTTCTTTTTTTATCCAATCAACAAGCTCGGCTGTGCGCCTTAGAGTAAACTCTTCAACTCTGGCGGATTTTAAAAATAGTTTGAATAATTTATCATTTTTTTTAGGAATCCCTTTTTCATAAAAAATGACAATTGAGCTTTCTGGAATGCTCGCTATTTTTTTAATAATTTTTTCTTTGGCTTCCGGGTCGCTATTTGCAATTGAATTCTTAATAATAATTAATCTTTTTGCCCCCAAAAAAGGCATTGACTCGATTTCACTTATTATTTTCGGAGCGTTTGTTTCTCCGCCCAAGGCGGATACGCCTCGGGCGGATTTTTTCTCGATATCAAAGATTGAGACATTAATATCCCCGTACTTTTCTTTAAATTTTGCTTTAAGTTCTATAAGCCTCTTTTGGCTTTGATAAATATCTTCGCCAAAAATAAAAATTATCATAGTAAACTTAGGTTATCAAAAATTTTTTGTTTAAACAACGTTTTCTATCCTTTTCTATCCTTTTTGTATAAAACTTCAAGCAACTGCTTAATTTTCCAACAATTCCCGTGCCGCAAAAGACCTAAATAAGACTGGTGTGTTTCGTTCGCCGGATGGTCAAACATTCTTCGATACATTCTCCATTTAGTACTGTTGCGTAGAACCCGATGATTAAAAAAGTGAATCCAACCAAGAAAATCAACCCCCGAAGCTAGTGTTTTGACAAAAATTTTATCAGGATGAAGAGTTAATTTTAATTCTTGACCAAGGAAATTTTGAATTTCGGGTAAAATTTCCTCAAGCAACTTTTTATACGGCGAAAAAATAACAAAATCATCAGCATAACGCAAATAATATTTCACTTTGAGCTTACGTTTAATAAAATGGTCAAAGCCATTCAAATAAATATTAACTAAAAGTTGAGAGGTCAGATTGCCAAGCGGCAGGCCGGTATCTTTCTTGTCAATTTCGTGATAACTATCGATGACTTGCGATAATAGCCAGAGAGTATCTTCATCTTCAATATATTTTTCCAAGATATTTTTTAATATTTTATGGTCAATACTGGCAAAAAATTTCCTGATATCACACTTCAAAACCCAAACCGTTCGAGTATTATTACAAGAAACTTTCCAGCCAAATTCACGGAAACGATTTATGGCTCGATGCGTGCCTTTGTCGATACGACAAGAGTGTGAATCAAAAATAAATTTACGGTCAAAATAGGGATATAAAATTCTATAAATCGCATGGTGGACTAAACGATCTCTAACGCTCGCTTTATGAATATCCCTCACCTTCGGATCATAAATCCTAAAAGCTTTATACCCACCGTGACGATAGGTTTTATTTATCAAATCTTGATTTAATGCAAGAATATTATCTATAACATTTAGCTGAAACAAAAAGACATCTTTTCGTTTCTTTTTTCCGGGTAAAAATTCCTGCCAAGAGACAAGTAAATTATCAAGAGATGTGATATGATGGTAAATATGCCCAAACCTTTTTACTCTCTCTCTCTCTCTCTCGAAAACTATTCTATTTTGAAACGAATCAAAGAGGGATATTTGTTGTGGCTTGCTATTGTTCCTCATATGGCTAAGTCCTCCCGTTATACAATTGGCTCAAGAATTGAGAATAGATTTCTTGACCTAATGGAATTTTCTTATGATACATATTTTACCGCAATAAATGAGAAGAAAGAAAAAATTTCAAGGTGTATCAAAGATTTAGATAAATTAAAATATTTGCTCTCTCTGGCGTGGGAAGCTAAATTAATTTCTAATAAACAATACGAGGCAGTTGCTTTAAAACTTTATGAAGCCGGCAGAATGCTTGGCGGATGGAAAAACAATTTAAGCAACCCAAAAAAGAAAAACCGCACCCTTTGAGTGCGGGAAAGAAAGACTTTCGAGAACGGAAGACGATCTCATTGTCGGGATACCACTTGTTCGCGGGATTAGTCCAGTTGCTGTTGAGCCACAGGCCGTCCTCATTGCATTCCAAGTTGAAGACATTCGGATTGCCATTCCGGTCAGTAATGCCTGATGCGCCATCCGTGCCACTGCCTATGTAATTCGCCAATCAACGAAAGACACTGGGCTGTATCTAATTCGTGATCAAAAATCACCGAGCGCGCCAGACCAAGTTTCTCTTTTTTTAAGACAATTTACAAATCCTCCGCGAGAAGCCGTAACCGCCCGCGTTCTCAATCTGTAAATGTCAGAAAGGTCTCGCCGAGCCGTAACCAGACGATATAACCAATCTATATTTAGTATACTAAAAATACATCGCACGACAACTACTACAAATAGCCAAAAAATCAAAGTGTCTAAGTTTCTAAAAATACTAAGTTTTTAAGAGTCTAAGTTTCTGGAGAAACCTTGCGAGAACGGAAGA
>JAHJRZ010000011.1 GCA_018830605.1 Patescibacteria group bacterium
TACCAGCTTTCTCTTCAAAAGTTGAGTAAAGAAATTTATTATCAAAAGTCTGTCGAGGTTGAAGCAGAATGGATTCGACTTCTTCCTCAAAAGCAGACTCATAATTAGGAATTGGTTCATTAAAAGAAAGCTGCGCTTGAGCAAAGTCATAGCACAGCCGACGAAAATTTTCTATATCAAGATAAACAATCCTCTTCATTAAGTATTTCCTAATTTTGAAAAGACCCAATGATAATCTTTAGTTGCCTTTTTAACGGCACGATCAATAATTCTCGCTTTTTTGGGTGAGATTTTATGCCCGTTTCTTTTAACTTTAAACAATTTTTTTTTCTTCTCCATTGTACAACTATAATATCGTATCTTACTTCTTCCGTCAAATTGGGGTCGAGTGGCAAATGATGTTAGAACTTATTTAATTACTAACTTTGGGGCTAATTTACGAATAAGATTCCAAAAATCATACTAATAATTGCTGGATGTGTCCTTATCTTTAAAATAATTTTTAAAATCTTCTTTGCTGCGAACTTTTCCATTAAAAATCAAACTATAAATCGTTGTGCTTGGTAAATCAGGATATTTACTATTACGCAAATCCTTTAACTCTAATATCAACTTCCTTAAATCATTATTAAGCCTGTCTTTTATTAATTTTTGATACTTGAGCGAACCGGGGGTATCTTTTGTTAATTGCCAGATATCAATTTTCCATCTTTTTTTATAATCCGATATTCTTTTTTTAAGCCCAATATAATAACCCTCCGGCAACCTGGGATCATTAATTTTTACCCAATCATCCAAAGCATATTTATCAAAATAATTTTGTTCAATTAATTCGTTAAGTAGCTCGACCGCTTTTTCCTTATCTAATTTTTTGACAAAAAGATGGATATCAATATCGCCATTCATCATTAAATCATAATCATAACTACCGACAATTTTCGGCGCACCATACTTTTTTAGTATTTTGAGAAGAGCTGAATCGTTTAGTATTTTGTCAGCGTCTCTTTTTATCTTCTGGCTTTTTATTAATAGATTTTTCATAATTACCCTAATCTTATCAAAAAACCCCTCATTTTAACAGCGAGGGGTTCTGAATATAAACAAAAAAATTAAACTCTTGCTAATTTTTTCTCGAGAACAATCACTTTTTGCTTTAGAATTTCAAACTCTTCCTCTTTTGGTTTCTGTTTTAGTTCTTTTCTGATTTTTACAATATCAGAACGGATCTCTTTTACTTCCTTTTTACTTTTTGCTGTATTCTTCAGCTGTTTAATACCTGATTCAATTGTGTTTAATCTCGATTCTATCTCATTCAATCTTAATTCAATTTCTGTTACTTTTGTTTTGACATTTCCGACCTCGTCAAAAGTTGTTTTAAGCAGTTCCCCTTGGGCTTTCTGCATCTCAATAACTGGTCTTATTTTATCAACAAAATCTTCTCCAATAATATCCGTGTAGCGCTTGAAAGTTTTGCCAATCCATTTTTTATCTTTTTTATCCAAGGTCATACCTTTATTATAAAGCAGGACTTTATGCTGTCAAATTGGGGCTTGCCCCGCGAAGTCCCGCCAGAAGCGGGACGAAGTGGGGTCGGGTGGCAAACGATGTTCGGAACTATTTGATGAGAAATTTAGAATTTATGCCTACATAAAACTTCTAAACTGTTCGACTTTTTTCCTTCTTTTAGAGGGTCATTCTTTTCTTTCTTTCTTAAAAAGAATATCAATAATTTCTGGAAGTCTATCAAATTCTTTGAGATCAATCGCGCCTTTTATTTCTGTAGTCGGTAAGTCGTGATATTTGGAATATGTAACGGGATTTTTAATCCAAACTGTATTTATTCCCAGTTGTGCGGGAAGTGAAATATCTTCGTAATAATTATCACCAACCATCACACAGTCGTTAGGTTTTTTTGCAACAACTCTTAAACATTCTTTATAAAATTCGGTAGATTTTTTCCGGAAACCGATATCCGAAGAAAAAACAAAATGAGAAAAATATTTCTCTATGCCCAACTCTCTTAATTCAGGCCTGGTAAAAGAACTCTGAGTATAACTTGCTATTGATAATGAATATTTTTTTGCCAATCGAACAAGAGTTTTGGCAATTTTAGGGTAAAGCCTTACATAACCTCGACTTATTTTTCTGTATTCATAAATCAAATATAAAATTTCTTCATTTGAGACTTTAGATCTCAAATCTTTTTCAAGAACCTCTGATATAAGAGCAAAAAGGTTGTGGTGATAGATAGTTTTATCTTTTCCTGCATAAAAATCAGCACTGCGTTTGGCTAAAAAAGATAAAAATTCAGAAACACTGACGTCTACTTCGTATTTCTGATTTAATAGACTTATGAACCTTTCCCAACCTTTTTGTTCTTCGAGCTTTATGTTTTTTTCATCGAAAAGCTGAATGTCAATAAGAGTTTGATAGCAATCAAAAAAAATTACTTTTCGACTTAATCCTGATGCTTTTTCAGTTTCCATAAATGTATTTTATTTGCTCTAACTATATCAAAAAACCTCTCATTTTAACAGCGAGAGGTTCTAATAAAAATAAAATTAAACTCTTTTCAATTTATTCTCCAAAAGAATAACCCTCTTTTCCAAAGATATGAATTCATCTTTATCAACTTTCTGTTTAAGGGAATTCTTAATAAAAGAAATGTCGGATTTAACAACTTCCATATCTATTTTCATCTCACCGACCATTTCGAGAGTGGCGTCTGCTTTATTCGACAATCCGTCTGTCTTCTCATTTAACTTGCCAACCATCTCAAAAGTAGCATCTACTTTTTCTTTGGTTATATCCCAGCCCTCACTGATAATGTCTATTTTTCCCTCAAACTTTTCATAAAGAACAGCATTGTGCCTTTTGATATCCTCTGTCTGTTTTTTTAAATCCTGTTTCGTGATTTCCATTTTTATTCCTTAATAACATTTTAATTTATGAATATTCTTTGTCAATAGCCATCATCACCTAATTTTGGGGTGGTCGACCGGATTTGAACCGGCGATCTTCAGGGCCACATCCTGATGCTTTAAGCCACTAAGCTACGACCACCATAACCAGCCCGCGGGCTGGAATTTACAATTACCAATTATCAATTTACAAACAATATTCCAATCCCTAAAAAGCTATCTGTCGGAGCCAGATCCCGCTATGCGGGACAAGCTAAAACCTAATCCCTACTTTACCGCATCTAAAATGATAAAAACAATAACAACGATTGCCGCTAAAAAGACAAGAGTGACAAACAAACTGCTCCACCAATGGCCTTGATCATGAACCGCGTGCGCCACTTGGTCGGGAAATTCATAGCTGCAATTCCAACAAAAAGCAGATGACTCTAAATTATCCTTATGGCAATCAGGACATTTTTTGTTGTAAATTTTAGCTGATAAGGTAATCTTATTTAATGCGGTCATAATATCACATAATTTTTAATTTTTATTTTTTAATTTTTAATTGACTATATATCCCCGGCAGGAGTCGAACCTGCAACATCCACCTTAGAAGGGTGGCGTTCTATCCATTGAACTACGGGGACTTAATTTTTAATCTTTTTTATCTCTAAATAAGCCAGTATCCAATAACTTGTTATGCCAGCCGTATAATAACCTGAAATCGCGAGCATTGCAAGGTAAATTATTAAAAAGGCAATAACCCCAATTATTATTCCGGCAATCAAATTAGCTATCCCCGCCCCAATGGCGAGCAACCCAAAGGGTAAAACAACAACAAAAATAACAATACCGACGGCAAATATATAGACAAAATTAATAACTAAAGCCGCCAGCCAAAAGATAATTACTTCTTTAAAACGGGAATTAACCAGCTTAATCGCCGGCTTAATAGTAGAAATTACTCCCTGGTCCTCAACAATAAAAATCTGTGTCCAAAATTGAATAATGAGACCGACATAAATTACGGTAATTATCAAAATCAAAATTGCCGGAACCAGCCAAACAAAACCAAGAACAATATTAATCAAAAATAAAGGCACGGAGATTCCGCCGAGTATCAGAATTGCAAGAAGGAAAAAGATAAAGCTTAAAAGAGAGGCAGCGACAATGCGCCAGAAAAACCTCTTGCCATCGAAGAGCGCTTGAGAAAAATAAGTCGCCTCTCCCTTTTCAATGCGTGGTATCGACCTAATAATGCCCGCTCGGGCAAAAGTGCCAAAAACCAAAAGAGCGATCGCAATTAAGACTAAAATTAAAATAACGAGAGCAATCCAATAAATATTATGGGAAATGAATTCAGAAAATTTATCAGTTGAAACCCCCAAAACCCTGGGCGCTCCTTTGAGCGTATCCAAAAGACGGGAAGATTTATCTGTATCTTTATTAAAAAGATTCTGTAAATCAGTTGATGAAGTAGAATAAGAAGAAAAATTTGAGCCTCCGCCTCCTGCAAATGAGGCGAGCACCCCCAGCCAAAATAAAAACCTGTACTTCCAGGGCAAAGTAAACGCTTTTTTAACGATTTCGAAATAATTGATGCTCTCTTTTGATTCTTGCTTCATAATACTTAATGATTAATACTGATATTATCTATAGGTTAGCACAAAAATATCAAATAAAAAAGAGGGTGAGCCGGGAGGCGGGGGTTGAATCCAAATGGCCTGAATTTGCTGTTAGGCTTGTTGGCCTTCATTTGGCCAAAACACATAATTTCAGGGGGTCTTGCCCTCTTGAGTAAATTTCTTTACAATAAAATTGGAGGTGATAAATGAAGATCGCTATTCTTGGCTGTGAGAGAAGCTGGTCAGTGAGAAAAATTGAAGAGATAGCCAAAAAACGAGGCCACCAAGTGACTTTTATTCGTGACCGCGATTTAGTGGTCAAGATTGATCCCAAGCTTGAAGTAAGTATCAACGGCATTAAAGATTTAAAAAATTATGATGTGCTCTTGCGGCGCCGAATTGTTCACGGCTATCTGCAGTCTTTGATCGCGGCGAGATATATGCGACGTCATGGCAAGTTGGCCCTGCCGACGAGGATCGATGTGGGCCAAGCGCTTGATGATAAAATGACCCAAGCAGTTAAACTGCATTCGGCCGGGGTTCGCCATCTGCCGGTCTTCCAGGCCTTGACGCGCAAGAATGCGCTGCGGCTTTTGAAAATGGTTGACTACCCAATTATTATTAAAGGCATCATTGGTACTAAAGGCAGGCAGGTTTTTAAAGTTAATACTAAGAGCGCCGCGCTTAAAATTATTAAAAAATATAGATACGCCAATGTCTTGATTCAAGAATTCGTCAATATCAAGCACGATCGACGGATTTTTGTCGTGGGCAAAAAAGTTCTCGGAGTTATGAAACGAATCATCCCCAAGGGCGAGTATCGCGCCAATATCGCTCAAGGAGCGAGAGCCGAAAAAGCGAAATTATCGAA
>JAHJRZ010000012.1 GCA_018830605.1 Patescibacteria group bacterium
C
This sequence comes from Patescibacteria group bacterium, assembly GCA_018830605.1. GTDB lineage: Bacteria > Patescibacteriota > UBA1384 > JAHJRZ01 > JAHJRZ01 > JAHJRZ01. The sequence goes on from JAHJRZ010000012.1 coordinate 2, forward strand.
GAATTGTAGAGATTTCAGTAGAAACGAGACAGGATTATATTGACGTCAAAGAGATTAAACGACTGCGAAAATTTGGTGTCACCAAAGTTGAAATTGGGGCGCAGGCCCTTGATGATGAAATTCTAAGGCTTAATCGTCGCGGCCATGATGTTGCGGCGACAATCATGGCGACCAGGCTTTTAAAAGATGCTGGTTTTAAAGTCGCTTATCAAATGATGGCTAATCTTCCTGGCTCAAATTTGGCTAAAGATAAGAAGATGTTTGAAGAATTATTTGAAAATCCTGATTTTCGTCCGGATTATTTAAAAATTTATCCCTTAGCTTTGGTAAAAAATTCAGGCGTTTATAGCTTATATCAAAGAACAAAATTTAAACCCTACTCAAAAAAACAATTATTAAATTTAATTAAATACATTAAATCAATTGTCCCCTATTACCTACGCATAGAAAGAATTATTCGAGATATTCCAACGTCTAATATCATCGAAGGTGGAGCTAAAATTTCTAATTTGCGCCAAATAGTACAGGCGGAGATGAAAAATGAAGGTCTAAAATGTCGCTGCATCAGATGCCGCGAAGTTAGAAATAGAGATTACACCAAATTTAAACCTTATTTATTTATTGAAGAATATGAAGCTTCAAAAGGTAAAGAATTTTTCTTAAGCTTTGAAACCAGAAAACAAGACAAAATATTTAGTATGTTGCGTTTAAGATTCCCAGCTGATACTTTTTTGCCCGAACTTAAAAAGGCGGCTATCATCCGTGAAGTACATACTTATGGTCAACAATTGCCAATTTCGAAAAATGATAAACTAGCTTCACAGCATCAAGGGTTGGGCAAGAAATTAATCAAAGAGGCAGAAAAAATTGCTAAAAAGAATAGATTTAAAAAAATCGCCGTTATTTCTGGTGTCGGCGTTCGCCCATATTTTAGAAAATTAGGCTACAAATTAAAAGTCACTTATATGATGAAAAATTTGTGTTAAAATGAAATCACTATGGAAAAAATCATTCAAGGAAATTTAAACGAGAACCATTCGACAAAAAGAGGCTGGTTTTTGGGCAATTTTATTGAAGATGGTTCACCTTTTAAAACCGATGCTTTTGAGTTGCAATGGAGAAAGCTTAAAGCTGGCGAGGAAAAGCCGGCCTTGGGCACGCAGAAAGTTGGCAAAACGATTGGGATTCTCGTTTACGGCAAATTTGAGTTTATTTTTCCCAAAGAAAACAAAAAAATTATTCTAAAAAATGAGGGCGATTATTGTTTTTATGACGCGGGCGTCACTCATACTTGGAAAATTTTAGAGGATTGTCTTTTGATCTCTATTCGTTGGCCTTCGATCCCCGGAGATCAGGTTTAGATAAGCTAATTCCGATTAAAGCAAAGAGAGTGAATGAAGTGGCTGTGTCAGCAAAGCTATGCAGGAAGAGCGCATTAGTTGAGAGGGCGATCAGTCCCAAAGTCGAGCCCAGAAGAAGTATTTTAAATATTTCTTCTTTTTGTTTTAAGATTTCTCTAAAAGTTTTAATAATCAAAGCGATAATAATTACTAAAAAGCCGATCAATCCCAAAACTCCCATTTCTACGCCAATTTGCAAAAAACTCGATTCAGTAATTACTGAATTTTCAAGTCCCAGGCCCCATTGCGAGGCCGGCCCGGCCGAGCCGATGCCGAGACCCAAGGGATGATCTTTGACGAGTTCGACTCCTCTTTTTAAAGCTTCCTGGTGATTTGAGGTTGAGAATCCTCGCAGAATCATTTTACTAATTAAATCAGAATTAATTGAATTTAAATAAATAAAGGCAGTTATGGCAGTCAAAACTATAAAAAAAATCACCGCAAAGCTTAACAGGAAATTTGATTTTGGCGCGGGCTGCTTTTTGCTGAAAATACGAATTAGTAAGTAAATCATCAGGACTAAGATTGCGGAACAAAGTCCCAGCCAGGCGCTGCGCGAATATGTGCGATACAGGGGCAAGAGGATAATTAAAAAATAAAAACCGGCGCCAGCTTTAAATATAATTTTTTTGGCAAACAAGATAATCGAAAGAAGAAACACAGAAATTAAGACAAGGTAAGAGCTGAGCTGGTTTGGCCCGGAGAGTGTGGAGATGATTCGAGAGAACTCGCGCGTCTCCCCCACAATTTGCGAGGATTGAAGATCAGCCCAGGGCGTCCATTCAAAGGCGTAAGTATAGCCGAAGCGATTTAGAAAATCCCAGGGAAAAAGAGTCGCTTGCAATATGGCAAAGATGACGACGATTAAGCTTGAAGAGAGTATTGTTAAGAAGGCGATTTTTAGTTGGCGCGGATTGGGCCGCAAAATTCGGCCGATAAAATAAATAGCAAAAAATTCAAAATCATAGCGCAGGCCAAAAAGAATTGTTTTTGGATCTTTGACTCCCCAGATGATAGTAAGTAAGGCAAGTAGAAAAAGACCAAAGATTAAATAGTCGAACCAGAATAATTGAATTGTTTTAATATTTTTATGTTTTGGTGTTTTAATGAATTGCCAGACTGCCCAAATCAAAAGAGTAATTACTACCCATTCTTTCCAGAGCGTTAGGATTAAACGTTGGGTCGAGTCTAAATCAAAGAGATGTTTAGCGTAAGTAATAATAAATGCATTCAGAGGCAGGAGAAACAAAAAAATAAGCAATGTTAAAAAAGGCTTTTTAAGAGCAAGCATAAGTATAGCGATGCCGATTAGAGCGATAATTATATAGAATAACATTTATTATATTCTAACAAATTTTATAATTTTTTAAAAGTGATTTGACAGGGATTGACTAATATGATATAATTTTGGTAATAATCGTACCAACACACTCCATCGGAAAGAAGGTGGGAGCATTGCAAGCGGATGAGCTGGAATCGACGTTAAGGCGCGGCGGCGATGGTCAGTCACGCGGCTGTCATGGTCTTTTGCTTTTGTGGCGGGTCGAACTTAGGAGTTATGGACGTCGAGTCCGTGTCGCCGGCAATAACTCCGCGGAACTTCTTTTACGGCTCAGGGGGAATCAGCTTGCTAACGACAAGAAGCTCGATCCTCCTCCGTCTCAGCGCTACCCCGATCAGTTCCAATTGATTGAGGATATCGTCTCGATTAAGCCGGTCAGCCGCACTTACCAGCTTCGAGACAAAAGGTGGATTCGCTACACCGTCCATTGTTGTAGTCACAAGGTCACGACTACGGCGGTGAGCGAAGAGCAGCTTCGGCAGAAGTTATACTTCGGGAGGACGTCGCTTCCCATTGTGCCGGCGCGCAGCGGCATCAAGTGGCACAATTTCGGCTTCGAGGTTCTGAAGGCGGAGCCGATAAGCTCATGGCATGAAGAGCCACCAGCCCCTGTTTTGAGACGCTCTCGCAGGTCCGAGTTTCGTGCTCGGGTCTGTCCAACTTGCGAATGCATTAATGACTCACGTTCAAAGCGTTGCCATGAATGCCATTCAAGGTTGGATATGCCGGCAGAGAAGATTTTGCGGAACATTCCCGCGTAGTTCAAAAGACAGACCGAACTACGCGGGTTTTCAATTTCTCTACCTTAAATTACCCACACATCGGCATTTACACATCGGATGTGTGGGTGCCAATGTGTCGGTTGACAAGAGATAATTACTTAATCCAGAGCACTGATTTCTTATACTCATCTAATTGTTCGAGCGCCATGCCGGCTCCTTTAACCACGCAAGTTAAGGGTTTTTCCGCGCGCTGGCAGGGAACGCCGGTAATGCGCGAGAATAAATCGTCAATACGACGTAATTTCGAACCGCCGCCTGACATAATAATTCCTTTATCAATCACATCAGCTGCAAGTTCGGGCGGCGTCTTCTGCAGAATTGATTTAACGGCAGAGATAATATCTTTTAAAACTTCTTCTATAGCGGTTGGAATATCATTCGAGCCGACAAAGAGCGATTCCGGAAGCGAGGTGATGGAATTAGAGCCGGAGATCTCAATCGTTTTTCCTTTTCTTAAAGGCATAGCGGTGCCGACTTTTATCTTGATTTTCTCTGATGTTCTTTCACCAATAATTAATTTATGCTTGCGCCGGATATAATCGGCTATGGCCTCGTCCATTTTATTGCCCCCTACTCTGACGGAGGTTGAAACAACGATATCGCCCAGGGCAATGACGGCCACTTCCGATGTTCCGCCGCCAATATCAATGATCATATTGCCCGAGGCGGAGCCGATCGGGACCCGAGCTCCTAAGGCCGC
>JAHJRZ010000013.1 GCA_018830605.1 Patescibacteria group bacterium
ATTTGATGTTCCTCTGTCTCTTCGAGCGACAATTCCCCCAAAGACGTACCACCGACTCGACGAGAGACACCGCGGCCATCAAAGGCCAGAGAAGTTTCGGGCACATTATGCCCCCCATAACGCGCTCGAGTAGCCCCACCACGCAGGAGCCGTAAGGCGACGAAAAGAGTTGATCCCCGCCGGGGAACCTTTACTTCGATTCGCCTTATGGCTCTATTTTATTTTAAGCAAAAATCTTCTGCTCTTTGGGCCGATAGGAGAGCGCTTCGGCAATATGTTCCGTCTTGATAAATTTTGAAGGGGCAAGATCAGCAATCGTCCGCGCAATTTTAAGCGTTCGATGATAGCCCCGGGCAGAAAGCCCCAAGCTATCCATCGCACTCTCAAGCAATTTTTCACAATTATTATCAATTTGGCAAAATCTCTTAATCTCCCTGATCCCCATTTCTGCATTTGTTTTTATGCCTGCTTTATGAAACCTTAAAATCTGGTTTCGGCGCCCTGCTTCAACTCGGCGCCGGACCTTTTTTGATGATTCATTTTTTGCCTTGGAGACCATCTTTTTATATTTAATCCGCGGCACTTCAAGATGAATATCAATCCGATCAAGTATGGGGCCGGAGATCCTCTTACGATAACGGACGATCTCGGTCGGCGAACAAATACATTCATGGCCCTCATCTCCCAAATAACCGCAGGGGCAGGGATTTTGGGCCGCAATCAAAATAAATCTCGCCGGAAACTCCAGAGACCCCTGGGCGCGGGAGATGCAGATACTGCCGTCTTCCAGGGGCTGGCGCAGGGCTTCCAAGACGGAACGGGGAAATTCGGGAAACTCGTCCATAAACAAAACCCCGCGATGCGAAAGCGATATTTCCCCCGGCTTGGGCCAATTTCCTCCGCCGACAACCGAAATACTCGAAGCCGTATGATGGGGACTTCTAAAAGGCCTTTCACAAATAAGAGGTTTAGTATGGGAGAGCATTCCGGCGACCGAGTAAATCTTAGTCACCTCTAAAATCTCTTCCGGCCTCATCCGCGGCAAAATAGTATTAAAGGCGCGCGCCAGCAAGGTCTTGCCTGAACCGGGCGAACCGAAAAGCAAGATATTATGGCCGCCGGCAGCCGCAATCTCAAGCGCCCGTTTTACCTGTTCCTGGCCGGCAATATACTTCATATCAAATTGAGAAGTCTTGCTGTTGTTTATTAAATCATCAATCAAGGTCTCTTGCTGCGGTTCAATTTTAGATTCGTCTTTTAAATGGAGAATCAACTGATCCAAAGTCTGGACCGGCAGCAGCTCAAATCCAGAAATCAAAGAGGCTTCAGCCGCATTAGCTGCCGGGAGATAAAGTTCGCGGATTTTATTCTCCTGACAAAAAATGGCTGCGGTTATGACGCCATTAATCTGGCGCAGAGATCCATCAAGCGAGAGCTCGCCCAAAAATAATTGTTTTTCATCATTAAATCTTATCTGACCAGAAGCAACTAAGATTCCTACGGCGATTGGCAGATCAAAACTTGGCCCCTCTTTTTTAATATCCGCGGGCGCGAGATTTACAATAATTTTTTTATTGGGAAAAATAGCGTTTGAATTTCTGATCGCGGACTTGACCCTCTCTTTGGCCTCTTCGACTGCTTTATCCGGCAGGCCCACGATCGCCATGCCGGGCAGACCCTTAACAATATCCACCTCCACCTCAATCGGCACTGCTTCAAGGCCAATAATTGTCACTGATTTTATTTTAGCGGTCATTTTGCCTCCGTGCAAAAACCAACGAATATTTCACTAATAATCGACGAATAGCTCACTAATATAATTATATCACTTTTTTAAAAAATCTATAACTAATTTTTCAGCATCAATTAATTTTTTAGACCATTTAATTTCTTTATCGCGGCGAAACCAAGTCATCTGGCGCCGGACAAAGGCATGCTGGCTAAAATTAATGCGATTAATTAATTCATTTTGACTTTTTATCTCTCCGTCTAAATAATTCAATACTTCCCGATACCCCAGCCCAAACTCAATAATTCGGTCTCGAGAAATCTTTTTTTTGAGCAAATTTTTGACTTCGCCAACCAATCCTTTTTTCATCCATTCTTCAGTTCGACGATCGATGCGCTTATAAATCTCGGCGCGAGGCAAATCAATCCCAATTTTTAAAAATTGATAGGGCAGGGGAGAGGAACGAAAATTTTTAATTTTAAATTTGCAATTCTCAAAAACCTCAATTGCGCGGATTAATCGCCTTTTATTTTGAAAATCAGACGAATTTAAAGATATTTTTTTGGTTTTTTTGACAATGACTTGTAGTTGAGACAAACTCTTTGACTCCAACTCTCTTCTCAATTTTGTGTCGCTCTTGCCCGGGAATCTGTATCCTCGGGTTAAGGCGTAGATATACAAAGCTGAACCGCCGACAATAATGGGCAGCCTATTTTTCTTTAAAATATCTTTTATTTTTTTTAGGGCGTCGCGCTGGA
>JAHJRZ010000014.1 GCA_018830605.1 Patescibacteria group bacterium
AGTTTGAATCTAAATTAGGCAATCCGGGAGCCGCTGCCGTATATTTGCATTATCTTAAACCAGGAACAGGAGACAACAGAGGAATACTTATAGGGAAGATGCGAATTTTAGAAGACGCACACGCAAATAAACTTGATCGAGAAGGAGGGTTTAGAATCCCTGATGGAGCAACGGCAGCAGAGGTAGATAAACTAGCACAACGGTTGAAACCCTCAGCAAGATCCGCACTAAGGGCATCAGGCACTTATCGCAGAGCGATAATCGATGCAAGGCAACAATAACTTTGTAGTAAATTAATCATTCGACAATCATCTCCCGAAGCCGTTTTTTCCTATCTTTAATTGACGGGTGGGTGGAAAAAAGATTGGCAAAAAAAGAATTTCCTTCTTCTCTTTGCGACTGTTTTTTTACAGGATTAACAATATAAAGATGCGCCGTGGCGCGGTTGGCTACTTCAAGAGGCTCTTTATCGGCTGATATTTTTTCGAGCGCCAGGGCCAATCCGTCTGGATAACGAGTCAAAAGCGCGGCCGAAGCGTCAGCCAGATACTCCCTTTTTCTGGAAACAGCCAGCTGAATTAAAACGGCAAAGATAGGCGAGATAATTAAAAGCAGAAGACCGACCAAAAGTAAAACTCCTCCTCCACCCTCTCCATCAGAACGGCGGCGAAAAAACATAGTGCGCAGAGAAAAATCCGAAATCAAGACAATAACACCGACCAAAGTAACGATAACAGTCTGCAAAAGAATATCCCAATTGCCAATATGAGATAGTTCATGCGCCACTACCCCTTCGAGCTCAACTTTTTCCAATTTTTGTAAGATCCCAGTGGTAAAACAAACAACCGCATGGTCGGGATTTCTGCCGGTGGCAAAAGCATTGGGCGCGGAATCATCAATCATATAAATTTTAGGCATCGGAAGACCGGCCGTGATGCAGAGATTTTCAACCAATCTATAAAGCTCGGGGTTGTCTTTTTTCTTAATCGGGCCGCGGGCGCGCGACATAGTAAGAACTATTTTGTCCGAGTAATAATAAGAAATCCAAGATTGGGTGACGGCAATTATAACCGCAATCACTAAAATAAATTGGTTATCAAAAATATAAGAAAGCGCCCAGCCGAGCCCAATAATAAAAATTACAAAAAAGAAGATGAGGAAAAAAGTATTGCGCTTGTTAGAGTCAATCTCTTTATACATTTATCTTTAAAGAAATTTAAATGAAGTCAGAATCTTTTCAAAGACTTCGGCTGTGGCTGTTTCCCGCGAAGCGCCATACTCCCCGAAATTTTGGCTGATAATAAAAATTCGATCGCTATGCATAAAATAGACGAGATCAAGATTAGCACTATTATCTGTGTATTTATAAGCCGTCTCGCCAGCAACAGTAAATTTAGTGTATTTGCTTAATTCTTTCCCGCCCGCAGTCAGATATTTTTCGATAGTGGGGGTATGAGTATAATTGTCTTCGCTCCTAATATCAAAAGAGGTCCTCTCTCCGTAAGAAAACTGGGTTATTTTTCCGCTCTCAAGCTCAATTACAGCCGTGCTCTGGCCTGGGCTCAATTTTGTATCAGCCGGATAATCAAAGCTAAACTTATAAGTATTATTAGTATAGAGCTGATATTGTATGGCAGGAGACGGACTTGAACTGGTTGTCGCCTTGTCAAAATCGACTGTTTTAATCATCTTATCAAGGGTCTCTTTGTTCTCCTCAAAAGCCGCCAAGGAATAAGTCTTATTATTATTAACCACCACATAATTAAAAGAATCTTTATCAACCATTTGGTTACGGCACTTATAAAGCTCGGCTGAAACTCCGCCAATTTTTGTGTCAGATGGCTTCTCGCAGCTGCTCTCCGAAGAGTACTCTGATTTTCGATCTCCCTCAAGTATAGTTAAAGCTACATCATAAACCAATTCTGTTTCCGGGTTTGCTTTCAGTTTTTCTATGTCAGCACTTAAATCTTTATCATAAAATGAAACCGAAATAAACGAACCAGATGCAAGACTGGTTGGAAATTCAGCATACTGCCAATCCTTGGGATACTTAATCAAGAAATCATAAGTAGAATTGGAATATGTCTGCCAGTCTTTAGTCTCATCAACCGTGCCTTGACGATGCCAAGAGACAGTCTCACCCCACGGCGAACACCAAAGAATAAAATAAACTCCTCCGCCGACAATCAAGGAGAAAGCTAAAATTAAAGTGATTGCCCAAATTCCCCGGATATAACCCCTTGGTTTATCCGGCTCCAATCCTACTTCTTTTAATTTATCTTTGTCCTGTGTCATAAATTAACCTCTGGCGCCTCTTTGGCTTTTTCCACTTGCGATTCCTCTATCTCAAACAAGGACATCCTTTTATAACTGAAGATTGAAGCAATAATGTTTGAAGGAAAGGATTCAATCTTAATATTCAAATCCCTGACATTAGCATTATAAAATCGGCGCGCCGCTTCGATCTTGTCTTCAGTATCAGTCAATTCGCGCTGTAATTCTAAAAAATTGGTCGAGGCCTTGAGATCAGGATAATTTTCCGCGACCGCGAAAAGTGATTTTAGAGCATCAGTCAGCATATTCTCTGCTTTCTGCTGATCTTCCACTCCCTTGGCGGAAATCGCGTTGGCGCGTGTTTCCGTCACCTTTTCAAAAACCTCACGTTCATGAGCGGCATAACCTTTAACCGTCTTAATTAAATTAGGAATTAGGTCATAACGGCGCTTCAATTGCACATCAATATCTGACCAGGCCTCTTGGGTCCTATTTTTAAGCCGGACCAAAACATTAAAAATGCCGACCACATACAAGACCAAGACGACGACAATAATTACTAACACCCAAACAATTATCATTTTTACCTCCGATCTATTATTTAATTGCCTTTTATTTTATAAATCCAATAGCTGCCTATCTCCTCGCCCTCTGGATCGGTCTTAACTTCCAGAATTGAGGTTATTTCACAACTCGACCCGTCGACGGATTTATAGCCATAATAATACTTGTCCGTCATCGGATCAAGGGGCAGAGAATCTATAAATTTCGGCACGAGCGCGTTTTTAAGATTTGAAGTCTCATCCTTAGTCTTCTCTACCAAACCTAAAGTTGAAGGGTAATTACCATTCTGAACTTTGTAGGCCAAGAGCGCATCTTGGATTTTTTTAAGGTCAGCCTTGCGCTGCTTGTCCCTCTCTTGCGACGAATCAGAAATAAAGGCACTCTTCACCTCTTTCCAATCTTTCTCAATTATTTCTTCTGAAGAGGGAAGGGTAATTTGAATGTTGGAGCCAATATCTTTAAAATTAATAACGAGCTTATTGCCAAGACTTAAATCTTCAAGACTATTATTAGCTGATACTTCTAATTTATAGATCAAATGGTCTCTCTTCCCAAGATAAAATTTAATTGACTGATAGGATACGCCCCTAGCCAACCAAGAGATCGCAGGCAAATTATTATCAAGATAAATTTGAAAGGCCGGACTATTTATCTTTAATTGATAAACATAGCAAGCAACTCCATTTACCTTCTCAAAGCTGATTCTCTCGCCGCCGACCGCAAGATCGGCTAATTTTGAGGCGCTCTTTGTCTCCTCTGATGAAGAAGACATTGATTTAATCTCCAGCCAATCTTTATCAAGACCCATAATATTTTTTAGAGTTTCGCTTTTTAGATAAATATCAGAACTGTCATAGATGGTCGTTAAATCAATCGCCGAATCGCCAGCTAAGAGATTATTTACGGCCGTAGAATCAGAACTGACCTCAGTCGCAAAATTAAGCTCCATTTTATCCTTATTTTGAATCTTGGCATTAATCTTAACCTCGCCTTGAAGATCAAGATCTTCGTCCCAAACTCCCAAGGCCGAATCTTGAGAAGAAGTTAAAAAGAGATCAGCTTTAGTTGAACCTTCAAGCTTAAAGCTCTTGCCTTTCATTTTATTGAAAGAATCAGCCAGGGCTGCTTTAGAGTCCAAAGGCAGACCGCCCCACAACTTTTCTAGACGGATAGCGCCGTAATATTTTTCTATTCCCAGATTAAGAATTCCCCACTCATTGACAAATATTGTGCCGGTTAAGAGTAAAATAATAACAATTATGATAACTATGCCCCAACAACAACCCTTACTTTTATTTTCTGAAGGAATATTAAGCTTCTGTCCGCCTGCTTGAGGCTTGACCTCTGGCTCTGGCTTAGATGATTGCGGTTTAGCAAAAACATCCTCTACTTCTTCATTTGAAGAAGTTTTGAGGGGCTGCTCCGGCATCTTTAATGAATCTGAAGAATCACTCTCTTCTTGCGGAGGAGAAAAATTATCAACCTTGGGCGTCGGCTCTTGATTAACCTCAGAATCGCCAAAGGCTGGAGGAACTTTAAATTCTTTTTCTTCTTCTGCCACAAACCCTCCTTATACTAAATAACAAATCTCTCTGTCGAAGCCAGATCCCGCTTCGCGGGAAAATCACAAATATCAAATACATTATATCACATTATCCAGCGCCACCACCACCCCCGCCGGCGCCGCCTCCTCCGCCTCCGCCGCCAAAGCCCGAACCAGAGCCTATCCCAGAGCCGCCAGACGGACCAGAAAATGAACTTGAAGTTCCAGAATTAAAAGAGAAGATAGAACCAACAAAATAAGCAGTAGAAAATGATCGGGCAAAATTTGGGTCAGAACTCGAATACCATCCGGGCGGAGCTATCTTTAAAGCCAAAAATCTATTGGCCCATTCTTTTTCCACTCTCATCACCACCGCGTAGGGTAGGTACTGTTCAAAAACCTGCTCGTCGATTTCTCCCTGACCAAATCGGTCAGTCATAGTTAAAAACAGTTTAAAGCCTTGCCATCTCTCAAACTCAATTAAACCTAACCTTGTTTTTTTTGACATAAAGAAGGAAACGATGAAGAGAGCCGCCATCCCGACGACCAGCCCCCCGCCAATCCAACCAGCGCCACGATAAAAAGATGAAAGAATGATGCCAATTATAAAAAATGTTATGGAAAAAATGATTGAGACCGCTAAATATATCCCTCTTATTGTAAATGGATTAGTGATGAACCACTTCTTTCTCGTTCCCGCGTTATAAATTAAATTGTAAAGAGCTGGCAGTTTTTTATAAAATTTATCTTTCAAATCTTTAGTTGATTTTTTGCTGCTCGAGCCAAAAATATCTTCGGCAATCTTTTTCTCAATCTTATCTAACCCCATAAATTCTTTTTTCTTTTCTAAATGATAAACATTTGAACCCAAAAACCCCTCTTTTTTTTCTTCGCGAATATGAAGATAACCTCTTTGAGCAAGAGTAAGCAGTGTTGCCACAACTTCTTTGGTATCAACCTTTTCATCAGCCAAAAGACCAACGAGCGCTACTGGCAGTTTTTTGTCAGGCGGGGCAAATTCAGGTGCAATCGTGCCTCGGCCCGGCGCGTCCTTGCCTTTATACAACCAAAGAATAATGACTAAAATAATTGACAATATTCCCAAACCAATGCCAATTAATTGAAAAATTTTAGTGCGGTTTAAATGATACTCAACCATCCCTTTGGGCCAGCCAGCGACGATCGTAAAATCAGTATAAGGCGCAAGGGTCCGTCCCTTGTAATAAAAAGTTTTATTATCCTGCGCTCCGCTTGAGGGATTTTCCGCCGTCGTGTAAAGGGCGGCCTTGAGCCCCTCCGGATCTGATTCTTGCGGCAGATGAAGATAGACTTCTGCTTCCTCGACCTCGACTGACCGGTCAGCATAAATGGCATTAAAATAAAGCTCGTCCCAGCCTTTTTGGTAAGTAATAACCCCATGCATCAAATAACTTAAAGTAAAGGTCCGTTCTTCATCAGTGGCGGCAAAATACCAAGTCACCTTCTGAGAATTTGAAGAGCTGTCGATCTTTAATTCCGGATAATTCCTCAAAGTGTCGTCCTTGACTTGGATATCCGAAATATAATCTAAATCTTTATAGACCAAATCGCGATAAGCAAAACTATACTCGCCCTCAAAATTAAAGGTCTGGTGCTCTTCGACTTTGACCGTTGAATCTTTATTCACATAAATATCAACAATAATCTTGGGATAATAATAAGATTTAGCGGAAGCAAAGCCTGGAATTAAGAGAACTAAAACAAATAATGCGCAAATTTCGAGTCTTGTTTTCATGCCCCATCCTTTTCTACTTCTTTCTCTTCTTCTTACTCACAATATTCACCAAAACTTCAGTCGTAATACCTCTGCCTAGATTAACAACCACTTTATGTTCTCCGGCTTCTTTGATTGGTTTTGTAATTTTTATTTGTTTTGACTTTAAACCTAATTTTTGGGCAATTTCCTTGCCTTTGACCGAGCCGAATATCTTCCGGCCGGCAATCAAGCGAACTTCAATCGTAATTGGATTTGATTTTAATCTATCAGCTTGTTTTTGAAGCTCAGCCAATTCTTTTGATTCCTGCTCGCGCTTCTTTTCTATTTCTTTTTCAATCTTTAGAATTTCTTCCTTGGTGGCAATTTTAGCTAAATTCCGCGGAAATAAAAAATTGCGGAAGTACCCCCTTTTGACTTCCTTGACTTCTCCTTTCTCGCCTAAATTTTCCACCGAATTTACAAGTATAATTTTCATGCTCGTTTATTTTAATCTAAGTAATGACTATCGTCAAGATTGCGCAGCTTTTAATTAGATCACAAATAATCATCAATTTGCTTTTGGAAAAAATGTTCAATTTCTTCAAGACTTATCTTCTTGCCTAAAATTTTAGTTCCCTTAATTTCAGTTTGGACAATATCATCCGTATAGATTAATTGGGCAAGAAAAAGTTTTTCACTGAAGGCTTCGTCATAAACATCCTTGGATTGAACTATTATCTCCTTAAGAGTTATTAAATCATTTTTCAAAATAGAATATAAATCCAGGTAGTCGCGCCAACTATTGCGCCGATTAAGAGTATAGGCCTTGGTTAAAGCAATGCCTTGGGCAGACAATATCTTCATCGGGAGACAATTTTCCAGATAATATTTTTTTAAATTAAAGGGGTAGTAAATAAAAGAAATTTTGATTCCTTTGTCAGTTAAAAAAGTCAACTCGTCTTGATTATTAATTAGAATATCTTTGATTTTAAAAATTTTCTTCGCTTCCAGAATTAAATTCTTTTTTATTGGTCGCTCGCAAAAAATATCAAAATCAACTGAAACACGATGGCCAAGCTGTAGAGCCAAAGCCGTTCCGCCGGCTAAACAGCCCGAATCCTTAAAAGCCTTAAGTTTTTCAAAAATTTCTTTTCTTTCTTGACCTAAAATTTCTAAATGGAGTCCCATTATATTTTTTTCAAATATTTATCTTTATCTAAATTTTTTACGCCAAGAATGAAACAAACAAACTCTAAAATGTTAGGGTAATAAAGTCCTAATTTTGATCTTAAGAATTCTTGCTTAATTGTTTGACGGCCATAAATCTTAAAAAGCAGTCGCAGATCATCCATCGTGCCGTAAGAAAGAACTTGATGAATAATCAGATTTTTATCTCTTTCTTGATCAAGATTTTTTTCCGGCAAAAACCAAAAAAGGTTATTAAATTGATTAATATTTCTCTTCATTTTATGGCTAAATTATATCACAAATTCTTGTCTTTCGCAAATTTTTTTCAATCAATCTTTGGTGGGTCAATTGATTAGAAAATATCTTTTAATCGTTTTGTCTTTTTGGATATTGACCGTCTCTAAATCAACCTTTAGATTTTTGGATGTTTTTCCGTCAATAATTCTTACTTTCTGCTCACCAGTCTTGATCTTTTCAATCTTAAATTTTTAAGCAACTTCTTATTATAATACTTACATTTATTTTTCTCTACCACTGGCGAAGGTTGGAGGAAATTTAGTAAATTTAACCTGTTATCGAGAACCGTCCCCTCGCTGGTCGTCATTTTCCTGATGAAAAATCATCAATAATCTCACTTGTAATATTTTTAATCTTATTGGAAAGCAGTATCTTTTCTAAAATATCAATATTTGCACTTAAAGCAATCAATATATGTTGCCAAGATGCACATTTTACTCGTTGCCCTTTAATAAAAAAGAATTCCAATCCATTCTTGCATCTTGGCTTTTGTAGCCAATTTTGGATTTTGAGCATATTGATTGTTTCAGACCTTCAATCCTATCGATGATATTACGAAATTCTTTTATTTTATCCATCATGTGATTAATTTCTGCTGTTTTATTAAATACTTTGTTCATTTTCCCTCCTCAACAATTTTTATTTATTTCTTCGTCAAGCCATAAAGTTTATAAACCATCTCATTAATTTGTTTTTCGTATTCGCGGACTTTGGCTTGATTTTACACAAAACATAAGCGGTTGCCCGCCTCCTTTTTTCCTGTGTTTATTATAGCATATCATTAGAAAATCAAAATGAAAGATATTTAATATCTTTTTACCACATTAGAAATTATTTCTAACATCTCCTCCATTGTCCCTTTTGACCCGCTCAAATGGTCCCAAAGTTCTGGACCTATAAGCACTTCTTCTGGATCAAAAAATTTTTTAAACTCAATTAGATATTTAAAAAATCTTTCTTTGTCATAATCGGTAGATTTTGAAGCTGTTGGATCAAATGGAAAACCGATATAGAAATTGATTTTTTTGTTTCTATTCATTAATTTAAAAGCGGCTTTGCCATATAGAATCTTCTGTTTTTCACCTCTACCCTCTCCTGAATTAGGACGAACAGATTTGATCTCGATTGCTTCAACAATGCTATTATTTTCAATATAATTATCAGCTGTAAAACCGAGCGATCTGGTTTCTTGATCGTCCTCCTTAAAATCAAAAATTAATTCGTTTTCTCTTTTTAGATCAGGGACAATCTCTCCAGATTTTAATTCCCTGATAATATTCTCTATATTTACAGCTTGTGTCTTTTTTACATTTAGAGCGGATTGTCCAGTAAATTTTCTTTTGAATCCCCCAGATAGAATATGCGCTAAATCTTCAAATCCCGAGCCGAGAGAAGTATTCAGCCCATGCATCCAGCTTGATAAAGCAATTAAAAAAGGGGTTTTGATATTAAATTTTTTCAGCTTATCTTCAAAAGCTCTTAAGAAAAGATGATGAAATGGGGCATTCCTAACTTCCGAATCATCTTCGGGAAAATTACCCATTCTCCTAATTAGTATGTTTTTTACTAATTCTTCAATTCTTATTTTTTGTTCTCTGTCTATGGCCATAAATTATCCTTTCTTGACAAAATAGTATATGCTTTCTGAAAATTTTGCATTATCGCGCTCGGTTCTCATCAAGACTGGACGATGAAAAATCTTCTCAATTTGATAATTACATTCTTGAGCAATCTCTGGATATATATTATCACGATCATTTACCACCACAAATATCTTTGCTTTTGGTTTCAAAAATCTATTCATATTTTGGAAAACGCTAATAATATCTTTTTTATAAGCTTCTTTAGCTGATATGCTTCTGCCATTTGAGGCTGGGCCAATCTCTTTATCTGAATTATCTTTATAAACAAAAAGCTCATAAGCGTATTTGTGTTGATCATGATAATCAATTAAACCTACATAAGGCGGCGAGGTAAAAATGCCATCAAACTTTCCACCTTTATAACCTTTAATTTGTTTAAAATCAATATTCCTTGAATCTCCTTGGACCACTTTAATTTTTGCCTCGGTTCTTGAGTTGTCAAATTCTTTTATCCGTCTTAAGGTATCCCAACCATACCGATTAATAAATTTCATTGCTTCATCAATGGGTTGACATTCTCTCCTGTGTTTAATACAAAAATATTTTTCCCTGATTGGTTTTGTGGGCCGAGCTAAATCAAAATGGGTGATTAATCTAGCGCTGCGAGTTGCTCGGCTTAGAATGATTTTTAATAAATCTTGATTTTTGTAATTTTTTATTTCTTTTTTGTAAAAGAGTATTTCTTGCAAGGCCTTATCTGAAAACCATGTATTTAAATATTCACTCTCCGTCTTTAATCTTTTATATTTACGATCAAGATAAGTAGGTGCTATTTTGCCGTGGTTTAACCAATTACTATATTCTGTCGTTTTAATTAATATTTCTTTTACTTCTTTTTCAGCCAACTCTAAGTCATATTTTTTTGTTTTTATTTCTGCAATCAGGCAATTAAAATTAGATATTTCTATTCCGGCGGAGTGCATCCCGAGCATATTAGCTTCAACCAAGGTCGTCCCCGAACCCATAAAAGGGTCAAGAACGTAATCTCCTTTTTTGAAATACTCCTTCAAAAAAACTTCGACAAGTTGTGGAATAAATTTGCCAAGATATGGATGTAAACGATGCACATGTTTGGTTCTCTCATATTCTCTAACATTGACGAATGACAAATTTGTCCCATTGATAGAAGTCGCGACTTTATTTGTATTCTCAAAAGTTGTGGGCATAATGTCGTAATTACTACTTTTTCGCCTCTTCAATAGCTCTCTCTAATTGCGGGTCGCGGTCTGCCTTAATATCATCATCGCTCAAATCAACCTCGATATCAGGTTTTATCCCTTCGTTATTAATCGCCGTTCCATTGGGCGTCAGCCACTTGGCAATGGTAATTTTTAGCGACAGCCCCCCGCCAATAGTTTCCAATTCCTGCACCGAGCCCTTGCCAAAGGTCTTCTTGCCGATGAGTGACCCTTTTTTATAATCTTTTAAGGCGCCGGCCATAATCTCTGAAGCGGAAGCTGAACCTTCATTAACCAAAACAGCTAGATGATAACTGCCGAGAGTCGCTCTGCCTTCCGCTTTATACTCCTGCCTCTGGCCATCTTTCTTCTC
>JAHJRZ010000015.1 GCA_018830605.1 Patescibacteria group bacterium
TACGAACATGCCCCAACGTTATGTCAGGGCATTTTTTATCCCCGACACCAAATTTTTGGTGTGGGGATGAATCGTCTAAATTTACTTGCGATAACAGTCTGAACAATAAACTGGACGATCTCCTGAAGGCTCAAAAGGCAACTTCTCGATGTCTTTGCCGCAAGAGGCGCATTTGATTCCTTTACCGGAAACATCAATCATGCGAGATTCGCGCTCTTCATCTTTCTTTTTGCGGAAACAATCGGTGCAGTGCACTTCCTGGTCTTCTTTAGGTCGGAATGGGAGTTCGGTAATGTCTTTACCGCAACCAGCGCATTTAATCTTCATGTCGGAGACATCCTGCATTCCGCCGGAGAAACCTTGATCTTCTTCTGCCATAAGTTTAAAACTTTCCTTATTAACTAATACTATTCGACCTTTCCCTTTATGGGACTAAGTAAAATTTTAAACCTACGGCTGACAATTGTGCCCCAGCTGGGCAGAAAATCATTCTCACGCCTTAAAATTTCACCTTTACTATTATTGCACACTTTTCTAAGTTTGTCCAATTAATGCACCGAACAGGTTATGCAAGGGTCGTAAGCCCGAACCAGCATCTCCAAAAGCTTGCGCCTTTTTAATGATGAGAGGGTCTTTGTATTCTTTATTAATTCCTTGGCATCTTGCTCTAAATTCGATAAATTTTGCGCGGTGGGTGGGATGATATCGTAGCCGACAATATCGCCGTCTTTGTTTGTCTTGATATAGTGGTAAAGAACACCGCGTGGCGCCTCAACCGCCCCCACCCCACTGCCACGTCTTGGTTTAAAATCAACCATCCGTGGTTGCCATTTTTTATTTATTAAATCCTGGCTGATTTCAATAATTATCTCCAAAGCATGGACCAGTTCAATGGCCTGCGCCAGATTATTATAATAGGGATTAAAATTTGGAGTTTTAAGGCAGGTACTTTTTTCGAGCTTAGCCTTTGGTTTTAATTTTGAGGCATTATTATTGATTCGCGCTAGAGCACCCGTCATAAACGGTCGAGGCGAGGGAAGATGGTCAATATTTTTAGCGTAATGCAAAGAATATTTTGCGCTAGAGGGTGATTTAATTTTTTCCCTAATTCTTTTTTTATATTGTTTTGGCTTAAAACTTGTGTCGACATTGGAAATAACATCACCTTCATAAAAATCGTAATTATCAAGAGTTAAAAACTCAATTTTGTGCATTAACTCAGGATATTTAAAGCGAGCAAAAAGCTCAATCGTCATTTTGGCATTGGCCATTTGTTTTTCTGCTTTATTTATCAACATCACCAGGTCTTTTTTCTTTGGCAGTTTTAGGAATCCCCCTACCGTCGGGGTCGTCGGATGGACCGCCTTGCCGCCGATCGTCTCGACGGTTTCATCGGCAAAGTGTTTTAAATCTAGTGCCGCGCGCAGTTTTTTGGGGTCTTTATCCGCCAAGGAAATGGTTGAATCGAGCCCGAGATAATCGGGCAGAGCCAGAAAATAAAGATGCAAAGTATGGCTCTGAATAATTTGGGCTGCCAGAAGAATACGGCGAAAATATTTTATTGTCTCATTAGCCTCAATTCTAAAAGCATCTTCAACTGCTTTGATTGCCGCCAACTGGTGGGCGACTGGGCAGACGCCGCAAATGCGGGAAGTAATATAATGGGCATCCTGAAAACGCCGACCAATGACCAATTTTTCAAAATATCTTTCGCCTTCATCAATAATTAATTGCACCCGATTATTTTTAAAATCAGCTTTCAGATGTCCGTGACCTTCAATTTTAGAAATATGCTGTTGTTCAAGCGCTTTCATTTTTTTTCTCCTCCAATACATTTTTGAAATAAGTCCGCAGGTGTTCTTCGGTTTTCTTTTTGCCAAAAATTTTTTCCAGGGTAATTTTCATCGCTTCGATATTCGCGCCAGGAAGTAGACCAAAACAGCCGTAACATTCGAGACCATATTCAGGGCAGGGAGCGTAACAGCCGCCGCGAGTGATTGGTCCGAGGCAGGGTTTGCCTTGAAGTAGTAGGCAATTATTTTCTTTCTCTTTACATTCGAAGCAGACAGAATAGGTTTTTTCTTTATGCGGCTTGTCCGCAAGAAAAGAAGAAAGAACCTCTTCTATATTTTTTTCTACTGCGGGGCAGCCGGGAATAACGCCGTCAATTTTTATGTAAGCACTGACAGGCTTAGCTTCGACGGCTCTCGGCTTGTATCTCAATCCGTAGACTTCGCGCTTGATTTTGTTTCTTTGTTTTTCATCA
>JAHJRZ010000016.1 GCA_018830605.1 Patescibacteria group bacterium
GGTCTGACTGTTGTAATTCCCCGGAACAATATTAAGGGTAATCGTCCGCCTGCCCTGGGCGTCGTGGCCTAATGTCGGGGTAAGACTAAGATTCACCCCATCACGCGAAATGCTAACATTGCCTGCTGATACGCTAGCGCCTGGAGGTAAAGTCTCAATCATGGTAAACGGCGCGCCATTATACTGATTACTAATCACACCAAGAATGTCTTCTATAATTTGATAAAGATAGCTGCTGTCTGATTCAGCGGCATAATATCCGGAAATCTCTCCTGGTTCTTGCGGATAAAGATGTCTGGCTATCTGCTCCATATATTCACGGCTAGTATTGCTTCCCCCACCATAATATCCGACACTAAAAACCTTGATGCCATTTTGTTGTGCTTGGTCAGCCGGACTTCCCTCATACCAAGGAGCTGATACGAAATAATCTCTTATTCCTAACCAATAAGAATTATCACGACAAATACTTGAAAAAGGTGATGAGGGATTTGTCTGGCAATCATTTATTTCAGCACAAGAGAAAGCGCATGGGCTACGTCCCCCACTTGCACAATAATCAAGCATTTTTTGTCGGTTACCTACAGGAATATAATAACCACTACCTGATATAAACATTTCAGGAACAATAAATCTCTCATCAGAATTCTTTCTACCTTTTGTTAAAAGACATTGATCTAATCGACCCCATACATACCTATATTGATCCTTAATGCCAGACCCCTGTAATGATTCCCATCTAGATGCATATCTACCTGTAAGTCCAGATGGATGCGGCGGCCAACCAGAAGGCCAAGACGCCACAGGATAGGCGCCTGTTACTGATGGGGACATGGTTTCATGACCATCACTAATAAATATTATGTATTTATTTGAATTGGGGTCTCCGTTATTTACTAATTCATTAACAGCTTTATCAATCGCAATGCCCATTGCAGTGCCATTTTGCATCTGACAATTTTCATCAGTGCAAGGGCCCATCAAATCAGCCTCTAATTTTGCCCTTAAATTGGCATCAGTAATGTCAGTTAGACCCCTAAAGCGATAAAAATTATGGTCAGAATCAAAATTTGGCCATGTTTTTTCATAAGTAGAAACTAATTGATAGCCTACCTTAGCAGATACGCCTCTTTTCGCTGCTAGTTTTTCCATCAAACTAACTGCTGAGGTTTTGGCATAACATAATCTTTGAGCATGAGGTCTAATTTTATCGCCATTAACAGGATCATTATTGGTGTACATAACACATTTGTTTGGAAAAGCGGGGCGGTCCATTGACCAGCTCGAATCGATAACAAACATCACTTCCGCCGGAGTCACCGCGCCTGAAGCATCCTGCATTCCGGGGATTTGTAAATTAATATTAAAAGGTTCACCCGGATTAAGATTGTGCGGTGAGACCGTTTTAATTATCGGCCTATCTGCCGCAGTAATATCACTCGCCGGAGCTGGATTCGGCATGGGATTCTGGGCTTGCGCCAGTTTAACTTTTTTATAAGCCAAAGTAAAACCAGTCCCCAAAACCGCCAATATCAAGATGATAATTGAAGAGATAAAGAGCCGCTTTTTAGTTAAGCCATTTTTTTTCAAATTCCCGTCCTTTAATATTCTTTTTCTATTATATCAAAAAAAATCTCGTCAAGCAATTACAATGAACTACCATGTTTTGGAATATGCCCCAAAAACATCAAACCCAGAACCAGGAATACGCGCGTCAATTCTCCAGCCGCCATTTTCTTGCTTCATCGGCATAATACTGATGCTGGTGGCAGCTGATCTTGACTGCCTCTCCTGTGTGCCAGTACTGGGCATACCGAAGATTACATGCGAGACATTGGCTTTTACTCCGCCAAGATTTATACTCACTCGGCCAGAAATTTTACTTTGATTCAAACTGAAATCAACATTGACCTGATCACCGCCCGAACCAGAGTTATGGCTCTCGCCACAGGTTCTCCAGTTCCATCTGCCTATACCTAAACTTTTCATCTTGCCGTTAAATAACCCATTCGCTTGTTTCTCTATCTCCTGACGCATGAATCCTTGAAAAGCCTGTTTGGCCATATACTCTTCATTATAGGGATACGGGATGCTGCCATTACGCAAGTCTATAACCAACTTATCAGCCAGTTGCTGGGCAGTAGGCACAGCTCCTGCAGCAACTGTTTTTAATGAATCATTAAGCGACTTAGAGGCACTAGATAATTGTTCCTGAATTGTTTTTATCTCACTGCACTGGCTTGGCCCTCCGGATGGTGAGGGTGAAGGAGAGACTGAAGTTGAACCGCCGGGCAAAGGGCTAAACAGAATATTAGGAGGAGTCTGGTTGGTAGTCACCGATTTGACTAATGGATTCTCTCCTTGATTTAGATAGATAACATAACTTGAACCATCATCATTTCTGACTTCATAGGGATAACCCCGATTCTGCCCAGAAAAAGATTGGCCTATCTGTTTGGTTGTGTCGGCTAAGATGTTAAGGTTTTTAATCACAAAAAAAGCTCCCATGCCAACTAATAAAATACCAACAATCAGCCAAATAATTACTCTTTTCGTCATCAGCCTCCTTCTTTTAATATACTATTATTATAACAAAATTAAATTACAAAATAAAATAAATCTATTGTATTTAATCTATCCTTGGGCCGGGTAGGATTTGCACCTACGAAGGCGTGAGCCACCAGATTTACAGTCTGGTCCGTTTGACTACTTCGGTACCGACCCATATTAACTAAATCTCAAATCACAAATAACAAATAACAAATCATGGAGCCGTCTGTCGGACTCGAACCGACGACAAGCAGTTTACAAAACTGCTGCTCTACCAACTGAGCTAAGACGGCAAAACATTAACACAAAAACATTATATCTATTTATTTATTTCTTTTCAACATTTTTAGCAATATGATATCTTGCTGTTCGATCGAACACGAAAATGTTAAATAAGAAACGTCAATTTTTTCGCGTACGCTATTTTATTGACGTTTACACCTCGTCACTTACACCTACGAGGTGTAATACCCGAGGTGTAAATAAAAAAAGCAGGGGCGGCAGGAGTCGAACCTGCGACCTCAGTTTTGGAGACTGAGATTATAAACCACTTAACTACGCCCCCCTCAATTACTTCTTGCTTTTCTTCATCTTTGCTTCGCTGTGCAAAGTGTGCTGGCGGCAATGACGGCAGAATTTTTTTAAGGACAGCTTCTCTTTGGTATTGTCAGTGTTTTTTTCCGTCCAATAATTAATCTTGCCGCACTCCTCACACTTTAATTGAATCTGTGCTCTCTTTTCTTTAGCCATAGGGTTAAATTAAATTCTAAATTCAAAACTCTAAATCCTAAACAAATTTAAATATTTAAATTCAAATGTTCAAAATAATTATTTTTTAGATTTTGGATTTTGAGCATTTGATATTGTTTAGAATTTAGGATTTTGGATTTTGTATTTTTGCTTGTAAATGGAGCTCCCACCCAGAATCGAACTGGGGATTGCGCCTTACCATGGCGCTGTTATACCTCTTAACTACAGGAGCAAATCAAAATATCTTCTTGATCCTCTTGGCCTTCTATTAAATTATACACAAAAAAGAGGATTAATTCAAGACTTTATAAGAGATCTTCTCTTCAACTTTTTTTAAGAGCCGCTTATATTTTTCATTATTGGGCTCGATCTCATAGGCCCGGCGAAATGAATCGGCGGCGCGCTTATACTCCTTAATTTTTAAGAGAGTCAAGCCAAGATCAAAATGTCTGCTGGGAATACGGTTATTAATTAGAATTGATTTTTCAAAACAGGTGATCGCTTCAGTGTATCTCTCGGCCCTGAATAAGGCCCGGGCTAAATCATAATAATAAAAACCATTCTTCTGGTCGCGGCTGACCGCCGCTTTAAAAGAAGCAATGGCATCTTTAAAATTCAAGCGCTCTAAATATATCCTGCCAAGTGATGCGTAAATTTTAGCCTCTTTAGGCGAGACCACAGCTAAACGCAGATATAATTTTTCCGCTGCCTCCAGATCGCCAACCTTTAATTTTTTCTCTGCCTCAAGACTAAGATCTTTGGTCTTTTTTAAGATTGGAAACGATCTTCTCTTTGGCTTGAATCTAATATCTTTAAAAGAAGATAAAATCTTGGCAAAAAAAATCTTCAGCCCGCTTGCTTCTTTCTTGCTGATCTTCTCCACTTCCGGCATTCTGGCTAAAAAAATAAAGAAGATGATCGCCAATGAGATTATAATAATTAATTCAAACATAGACAAAATTCAAAATTCAAAACTCTAAATCCTAAACAAATCCAAATAATTAAATTCAAAATTCAAAACGATTTTGTATTTTGGTCATTTGTATTTTGTGCTTGTTTAGAAATTAGGATTTTAGATTTTGGATTTTTCGTCTCATATTCTTCAACTTCATACTTCAAACAACACATCAGTTTTCCGCAAGCGCCTGATATCTTGTCCGAACTTAATCCTTCCATTCCCTGTAAAGAAGCGGTGTCTTTAGTTATCTTCCCCACTTCAGACAAAAAACTAGCACAACACAATTCGCGGCCGCAGATTCCAATCCCATTTATAATTCGGGCATGATCTCTGGGACCAATCTGCTGCAGACGGATCATCTTGTGAAATTGAGAGACTAAATCTCTGACCAAAGTTCGAAAATCTACTCTTTCCTCGGCCACGAAATAAAAAGTTAATCTCTTTTCATCAAAAGAAAGTGTCGTTCTAATCACCTTCATCGCTAAATCATGCTTCTCAATTAAATCCTGGCAGATTTTTAAAGCTTTAGTCTCAAATTGGCGCAGTTGCTTTACCTTTTCCAAATCCTCATTATCCAAAAGACGCACAAAATTGCCTAAAATTTTCTTTTCTTCAAATCTGCACTCCCCTTCTGATTTTGCGCAGATAATCTTGGACAGATCAACCCCAGAACTGCTTTGATAAAGGCACCATCTTCCTTTAAGCGCCTCTTTATTTTCATCTTTTAAGCTAATAATTCCTTTAAGATTACTCCCTCGGGTATAACCAATAATGAAATTAGACATAAACAAACTCCCAATACCTAATAAGCGAGGCATTTGCCAAGAAAAACATTGTGAGGCTTTGCGGCCATGGTCTCCGCCGAAGGCCGGAGGAGCAAAGCCGAACGTTGAGCGCAGGCCGACGCGGTGGGTCGGCCAAGCGATTTTTCGCGGCGAATGCCGAGCTTATCTCTTCCTTAACCTTAAGCTCAAATCTTCTAATATCAATCTAACAGAAACATTTTGTTTTAACAAGAGACGAGAACCCGTTATTTTTTTAATCTCCCGGGCGATTCGTTTTTTTTCTTTAAGATCTGAATTTTTAAGCATCTCTATTCTTAAAAATCTCTCCAAATCAGAAATTGCTCTTGCCCCCTTGCCTTTAACCTCCGCTATCTCCTTAGCTAATTGGAATCGCTGGACCAAATCAGCTGCTAAAAATTCTTTTATTCTTTTTGCGCGCTCGTGATTTTTTTTGTTCAATCCCTCCGGCAGATAAAAATTATGACAGCGGGAGATGATCGTCAACAGAACTTGTTTGATATTAGAGGCAGTCAGGATAAAGATCGTTTGAGGAGACGGCTCTTCAAGCGTCTTTAAAAAAGCATTGGCCGCGTCTTCGCTTAAGAGCTCTGCCCTCTTAATCATTACTACTCGCCTGCCGGATGATTTTAGGGAGAGTTTTCTCTTCACCTCGCGGATCTGATCGATTAAGATCCTGGTCCTATCTTCTGGTTTTTTAATAATTATCAGATCTAAAAATTTATCTCTCTCTTGTCCCAGAATTTTTTTAATAAGCTTTCGCGCCATTAAATTTTTTCTGCCAGGCCCATAAAAAAGATAGGCCTGGCTGAATGTATTTTTTTTAATCTGATTCTTAATCAACTTGGGAATCATAATCTAATTAAATCTTAAAAAGAAAGTTTAAACTTGTCAACTTTGATCAAGATGGGTATAATAGTTAAGTATTAATCTAATCATATGCCAGAAGAAGGACAAAAAATAATCTGTAAAATCTGCGGCAAGGAGTTTGTTTTTTCTAAAGGTGAACAAGAGTTTTTTGCGCAAAAAGGATTACAAAACATCCCCAAGAGCTGTCCCGAGTGCCGAGAGCTAAGAAAAAAAGGCGGGGATGCCTTAGTTGAAGTCAAATGCCAGTCCTGCGGCAAAGTCGGCTCCTTCCACAAAAGAATCGAAGCCAAGCGGGTGCTCTGCGCTGATTGCTATGCCAAAGAAGAAGAAAGGTAAGCCATCTTTTTTAGACAGCGGGAACAGAGAAGAACCACCTTTCCTTTTATTTTTGCTTTATGGAGATTGGCTTTAAAATTTCGCTTAGTCCGCCTTTTGGAGTGAGAAACATTTTGGCCAAAGCTTCTGTGTTTTTGGCAAAGATAACATAAAGACATAATAATATTATATGCTTATTCTTAACCTTCTGTCAACTCCCTACGTCTTGATCGGACTCTTGCTCTCTCTTTTGATCGGCATTACGGTGCACGAATTTTCTCATGCCTGGATGGCTAATCGGCTGGGCGATCCCACACCTCGGATAATGAAGAGATTAAGCTTAAACCCCCTGCGCCATCTCGACCCTTTTGGCACTATCTTTCTCTTGCTCGTCGGTTTTGGCTGGGGAAAACCGGTTCCGTACAACCCGCACTATCTTCGGCACGGCAAAAAAGATGAGCTTAAGTTAGCTCTGGCTGGACCCATCTCCAATTTTATCCTGGCTCTCATCTTTGCTCTCCCATATCGCTTCAGCTATTACTTGCATCTTGATTTAAGCGCTAATCCTCTCTTTATCATTTGTGCGGTCATTACAGAAATTAATATTATTTTAGCGGTCTTTAATCTTCTCCCCATCCCTCCGCTTGACGGCTCAAAGATTATCTTTCTTTTTGTTTCAGAAGATTTAAGATTTCAGCTTGAAAGAATAGGCCCCCTAATCCTGATGGGCTTGATTTTTATTATCTATATCTTAAAAATAAATGTTTTTGGCATAATCTTAAGCCCGATTATCGAATGGCTCTTAAATTTTGTCCGCACCTTCCCCTAATTTTTGTTTGCCAAGAGTGTCTTTTTGTGGTAAATTTTAAAAGAGACGGGGCGTAGCTTAGTTGGCCTAAAGCGCCAGGCTGGGGGTCTGGAGATCCCGAGTTCGACTCTCGGTGCCCCGAGCTAAAAATATATGACTGAACCTAATTTAAAAACAGCTAAAATTTTGACTCAAGGCAGACTTCCTGACCGATTTTTAGAGACGAAAATTTATGAGCCGACCGCTCCGGAAGAATCTTTTCTTGGCAATACTTATCTTTTAGTTGAGGTGACCACCCCTTGGTTTCCGACCGCCAAAATAACTAAACTCATCCGCAATACCTTTCTCGAAGAATATTACCACTTAAGCCCCAACCGCCAAGAAGTCAAACGTTTTGAAGACGGCCTAAAAGCGATCAACAAAAAACTCTCTGATCTGGCCGGCGCGGGCCAGACCGAATGGATTGGCAATTTGAATGCCGTCATTGCCACAATTTCTAATAAACGATTATACCTCTCCCATGCAGGCACGGCCGAGGCCTATCTCTTTCGAAAAAACAAAATCTCGCACATTACTTCAGGCGAAGATTTGCCTAAAAACCCGGCTCCTATCCAAACCTTTTCTGCGCTCATCAGCGGCGAATTGGAGCTTGAAGATAAGCTCGTCTTCTCCAATTCTGAAATGTATAACTTCGTTTCTATTGACACGTTGCGCAATGCTCTCTCTCAAATCTCTCCAGAGGGCGCGGTCGATGAAGTCTCCCATATTCTCTTTAAAGAAAAAGCAAACAAAATTAATGCGATTTTTATCTATTTAGCAGATAATGATATTATCGACACCAAGACTAAAACCGCTATGCCTGATACTATCTTTCTTGATACTTTAGATACTGCTAACTCTATTTTTAAGTTTAAAACAAAAAATATCATCCCCTCGACCAAGATAAAAATCACCTCCTTGGGCTTTATCACGCTTAGAGTAGGAAATTTTATTAAAAATATCTTTAGAAAAAAACCCAAAGAAGAACTAATAAAAAATAAGTCCGCTCCAGACCTCTCCTATATGACCAGCTCAATTGACCTTAATCTCTCCCATGGCAAGGACAGAAGCAGGCCCAGAGAAAAAATAAATATCATCTCTTGGCTCAAGGGACTGAACAAAAAATGGCTCTATGGCGGGCTGGTACTCTTAATAATTCTTTTGGTCACAGGAGGAATCTACTTCAGAATAAAGAGCCAGCCAAAAAATTCAAATGACCTTTCTCTGGTTGTGGCGGCGGCCCAAGAAAAAATTCAAACAGCTGATACTCAAGCTGCGCTTCATAATGACAATGAAGCAAGAAAATTACTCTTTGAAGCGCAAAAAATGCTCGAGGAGATCAAGGATAAGCCCAAGAGTCCGGTGGAAGTAATTATCATCCTGGAAAAAATTCAAGAAAAATTAGATAAAATTAATAAAGTGGCGCACCTTGACAGCCCAAAAGAGCTGGCCTCTCTTAGCTCTCTTCTCACAGATATTGAAGCTCGTGATTTAATTTATTTAGATGGCGCGCTTTACGCTATCAATCTTAAAGGCAATGAAGTTTTGGCAGTAATAGCTGATCAGGGCGATAAAGAGATTGTCGCTAAGCTTCCCTCTGATGCAGGCGAGACACAGGCGCAAGCAGCTTTTGAGAATGAGCGGCTGATCACGATCGAATCATCAAAAGGCAAGCTTTTTGAGTTCAGCTTAAAAACAAATAAGCTTGAGGAGAAAAAGAATAGCCAAGAGATCGCTTTCCCAGACGCGGACTTGATTACTACATACCTTTCAAATATTTATTTTTTAAATAAAAACGAAGGAAGATTGATTAAGTACGCCCCTTCTGGCGCTGGATTTGATAAAGGCAAAGATGTTTACAGATCAGGTGCGGTTAATCTTAAAGATGTTAGGTCGCTGGCGATTGACGGCAATATTTATCTCTTACACGAGAATGGCACCATTGAAAAGACCTTGAGCGGCAAGATAGACAGCGGCTTTGTCCTTAAGAATATCCCGGAGCCAAATGCCAAACTGGAAGATCCGAGCCAAATCCTAACCAATGCTGACTCAACTTCAATTTATGTTTTAGAGAATAAGAACCACCGCATTGTTGAGCTGAATAAAAACGGCGATTATCTGCGCCAGTTTGTCTTTAAGGAAAATTTAGGCGAGATTAATAATATCGCGGCCAATCAAAAAGCTAAAAAATTATACCTCCTAGTAAGTAATAAGATTTTTGAGATCGATTTGTAAAACTCTACATCTTGTCAGGTGCGCTGATACCTAATAAATTGAGAGTGTTTTTGAGAACGATTTGGGTCGCCTTGATTAAGACGATTCGGGATTTTTTGACTTCTTCATTCTCCGCTCTAATCACTGGACAATTTTTATAAAATTGATGAAATTTTTTCGCTAGAGAAATGCCGTAATGCGGCAGATGGTGGACTTCGTATGAACGACTGATTTCGGAAACTAAATCGGGAAATTTAATTAATTCTTTGATTAAAGCGAGCTCGAATTTATTTTCGTATTTGAGATTTGAGATTTTATTTGGGATTTGGGATTTGGGATTTGGGATTTTGCGCAAGATTCCGCTGATTCTTGCGCTGACATACTGTAAATAATAAACTGGATTCTCGCTTGACTCTTTTTTAGCAAGTTCAAGATCAAAATCAAGATGGGTATTGGGGCTGTTTAAAAGCATCATCATCCGAAAAGCATCTCTGCCGACAGCACTCAGGACTTGGTCGGCCGTGATATAAGTCCCCTTTCGTTTGGCCATCTTCTCGATTTTATCGCCGTGCTTGAGTCGGACAAATTGATAAAGAATAATCTTTAATCGCTCGCTCTTAATTCCCAAATGAGAGAGCGCGCTCTTTAACCGCACAATGTGGCCATGGTGGGCCGACCCCCAAATATCGATTGCCTCGTCAAAGCCACGGTCAAATTTATCTTTGTGATAAGCAATATCATTAGCAAAGTAAGTAAGAGTTTTATCTTTGTCCGACCTCACCAGGACCGAATCATCAAGCCAAATCGCCTCCTCCCTTACAAGGGTCCGTCCCTTGTCAACTAAGACATCTATGACTTTTTGCGTTTTGCCGCTTGAGAATATTTCACTTTCATAAATAAACTTGTCATATTTAATTCCCATACGCGAAAGAGTGGCTCTAATTTCAGTCATCATCTGATTAATACCGTCCTTGACCAATTTTTTTACATCGTCAGAATCAGCAATTTTATTGCTAATCTCTTGCATATAAGCGCCAGGGTAGCCCTTTTCTGGGAATTCGACTTTATCTCCGGCTGACTTTTTTTGCCAATACAAAAGTGTTTTGCCAAAATGCTCTGCCTGACTGCCAATATCATTAACATAAAATTCGCGCTCGACCTTGGCCCCGCTTGCCTCTAAAATACTGGCGATCGCGTCGCCCAGAGGTCCGCCGCGGGCATTTCCTAAATGCAGAGGCCCAGTCGGGTTGGCCGAGACAAATTCAACCTGAATCTTTTTATTTTTAAAATTATTATTTTTGCCAAAACTTTCTTTGTCTTTGAGAATATTTTTTACGCTCTCACCTAAAAATTGATTGGATAAATAAAAATTAATAAAACCATTCTTCTCTTTCATTTTGACAATAATTTTATTTTGCGGCAAGTTTTTAATAATTGCTTGGCTGTTTTCGCTCGGTTTTTTGCCATTTTTGATCGTCAAAGCCGCCTGCGTCGAATAATCGCCAAATTCACTCTCTGAAATTAAAACTTTAGACAGATCAATCCCTGCCTTAGCCCCCGCCTCTTCCACTAATTTTTCTAATTCCTTTTTTATCATTCTTATAATAAAGGCGAGTTTTTGCCGA
>JAHJRZ010000017.1 GCA_018830605.1 Patescibacteria group bacterium
AAATATCAAATCACAAATATCAAATCACAAATATCAAATCACAAATGAAATCTCAAATATCAAAAAAAGAATTTTTGATTTGTATTTTTGGATTTTAGATTCTATTTGATATTTTTTATTTTTGATTTGAGATTTAAAACACATTCTAAACTATAATTTAAATAAACAAACAGAAATAATATTTTAATGAAGAGTATCATCCTCATAATTTTAGATGGTTGGGGCTATGCGCCGGCTTGGGGCGGCAATGCCATCACTGAATCGAAGACTCCCAATTTTGATAAACTCTGGAAGAATTATCCCCACACCACCTTGCAGGCATCAGGAAGTTATGTCGGGCTCCCTGGGCATGAGATGGGGAACAGCGAGGTCGGCCATTTAAATCTTGGCGCCGGACGGGTGGTCAGCCAGGATATCAAACGGATTAATAAATCAATTATAGAGGGCAATTTTTTTAATAATAAAGTTCTTTTGCGAGCAATTCAAGAAGCGAAGAGAAATAATAAAAAACTTCATCTTTTAGGATTAGTCTCTGACGGCGGAGTCCACTCCCATATTAAACATCTCTACGCCCTGCTTAAGCTCGCCCAAAAAGAAAAATTGAGTAACGTCTACATCCATCTTATTACTGACGGTCGAGATTCCGATCCCTTAAGCGGCATTACTCATCTTACCCATTTAGTAAATAAGATTAAGGAATTAGACGTTGGCCGCATTGCCACTATCTGCGGCCGCTATTATGCCATGGATAGGGATTCTAAATTTGACCGCACTAATTTAGCTTATGAAGCAATAGTGATGGGAGTCGGTCAGAGAGCAGATGATCCCCAGCATGCTATCTCTGAATCTTATAAAAACGGAATCTCGGATGAATTTATCAAGCCGATAATCCTTGACAAAAACGGATTGATTGAGGATGGCGACTCGGTCATTTGCTTTAATTTTCGCTCCGACCGAGCGCGCCAAATCACCAGTTTTTTAGTTGATAAAAATTTTAAAAAATTCCGCCGCAAAAAAATTCTAAATGATCTCTTTTTTGTGACGATGGTCCCCTATTATGATTATGACTTGGGTCTGCCCATTCATCCGGCTTTCTCGCCCGAGGTCGTTAAGATGCCCTTGGCTCAGGTCGTCTCTGAAGCAAATTTAAAACAATTCCATGTCGCTGAGACGGAAAAATACGCTCATGTCACCTTTTTTTTCAATGGGGCCCGGGAAAAACCCTTTGAGGGCGAAAAGAGAATTCTTATTCCCTCGCCAAAAGTCCCGACTTATGACTTAAAGCCGCAGATGAGCGCCAAAGAGGTTACTTCCGAGACCATTAAAGCGATCAAGAGCCAAAAATATGGTTTTATTCTAATTAATTTTGCCAATCCGGATATGGTCGGCCATACCGGAGTTTTTGAGGCGGCAGTCAAGGCGGTGGAGACGATTGACGAATCTTTAGGCAGATTAATGGAAGAGATTAAAAAACAAAAGATGAATGCCATAATTACCGCTGACCACGGCAATGTGGAGACGATGATTGATATTAATACCGGGGAGCCGTACACGGAACACACCACTAATCCGGTGCCTTTTATTCTTTTTAACAATGATAATTTAAAAATCTTGCCCAATGCCGCCCTCTCCAATGTTGCTCCGACGATTTTAGATCTTATGGATCTGAAAAAGCCGATTTTGATGAACAGTGAAAGTTTGATCGCCAAAGACGGGGAAAGTGCAAAAGATCCTGGTATAATAGAATATAGAGTGTGAGAAAGACGAATGTCAAATGTCAAATAACAAATGTCAAATGAAAGTACCGATTGAAGTATCAGCGCGCCATGTCCATATCTCACGAGAAGATCTTGATATTTTATTTGGCAAAGGTTATAAACTTACGTCGATTAAAGATTTATCACAAAAGGGGCAGTTTGCGGCCAAAGAAAAAGTGGATATTAAGACCGCCCAAGGCGAGCTGAAAGAGCTTAGGATTTTAGGACCAGAGAGAGAGCAGACGCAGGTTGAGATTACTAAGACCGAGAGCCATGAGCTTAAAATCGATCCGCCAGTGGCAGAGTGCACCTCTTGCGTGGGCGAGGGCGGGGCTGAAGTAATTATTATTGGCCCCAAAGGGGAAGTAAAAAAGCACTGCGCCATTATTGCCCATCGCCATATCCATTGTTCCCCGGATGAAGCAGAAAAAAATAATTTAAAAGAGGGTCAGCTTTTATCTGTCAAAACGAACGGCTCTCGTCCAATCACTTTTCATCAGGTCTTAGTGCGGATTGACCCGACTTTTGTCTTTCGGATGCACCTTGATACGGACGAGGCCAACGCCGCCGGAATTGAGGGCAGTGAGTACGGGGAAATAGGTAAAGAGGAGATAGGAAATTGGTTGGGAAATTGGAAATCAGAAAAAAGTTAACTCCTATTTCATTTTTCCTGTTTCTCAACTTATTTCATATTTCTTTTAACCTTTTTCATGATTTTAATTTTTAATGCGGGCAGTTCATCGTTAAAGGCGAAATTATTTGACGCCAAT
The DNA here is from genome assembly GCA_018830605.1 of Patescibacteria group bacterium. Classification (GTDB taxonomy): domain Bacteria; phylum Patescibacteriota; class UBA1384; order JAHJRZ01; family JAHJRZ01; genus JAHJRZ01. The sequence continues at coordinate 2,528 of JAHJRZ010000017.1, forward strand.
CTTAATACTTTGAAATCTTTTGAGATTAACCGCATCGGTGAAATTGGTATGAAGACACATCAAAAGGCGGCACAAAAGGTGTTGGCTGAGCTTAAA
>JAHJRZ010000018.1 GCA_018830605.1 Patescibacteria group bacterium
ATGGAACTTGCGGTGTAGGGGTGAAATCCGTTGATATCGCAAGGAACACCAACGGCGAAGGCAGTCTGCTGGGTCTCATCTGACGCTAATATGCGAAAGCGTGGGGAGCGAACGGGATTAGATACCCCGGTAGTCCACGCCGTAAACTATGTCGACTAGATCTCTCTGAGTATCGACCCTCTGGGGATCGAAGCTAACGCGTTAAGTCGACCGCCTGGGAAGTACGGCCGCAAGGCTAAAACTCAAAGGAATAGACGGGGACCTACACAAGCGGTGGAGCGTGAGGTTTAATTCGACGACAAGCGTAGAACCTTACCAAGGCTTGACATCCCTCGAATCTCCGAGAAATCGGGGAGTGCCTTCGGGAACGAGGTGACAGGTGCTGCATGGTTGTCGTCAGCTCGTGTCGTGAGATGTACCGTTAAGTCGGATAACGAGCGCAACCCTTACCCTGAAGTTACAAGTGTCTTCAGGAACTGCCCCGGTTAACGGGGAGGAAGGTGAGGATGACGTCAAATCAGCATGGCTCTTACGCCTTGGGCCACACTCGCGCTACAATGGAGCCGACAAAGAGTTGCTACCTCGCGAGAGGATGCTAATCTCTAAACGGCCCCCAAGTTCAGATTGAAGGCTGAAATTCGCCTTCATGAAGCTGGAATCGCTAGTAACCGTGGATCAGCTACGCCACGGTGAATATGTTCTTAGGTCTTGTACTCACCGCCCGTCACGTCAAAGGAGCTCGGAGCGCTGGAATTCCGGAATACTCCGGAACAAGGTGATACGAGTGACTGGGACGAAGTCGTAACAAGGTATCCGTAGGGGAATCTGCGGATGGATCACCTCCTTTCTAGGGAGATTATGCTCTAGCAATAGAGTAATTGATCGAGAATAATTCTTGCAACCGCATAGAGAATGAAAATAAAAAATCCCCGCAAGTGCACGGGGATTTTTTATTTCTTTATCTAGAACACCATTTTCTTTTTAGCAATCGAGTCAGCTTCGGAAGAGATTTTTGCCGGCAGTTCATCTAATTTTTTGGTCTCATCCGTAGAAAGAATATTATTGCTTATTTCGTCAGAGTCAGGGGTATCAATAGCAGTCAATTTTGTAATTGAAGTCATCAGTTCATTGCTGTAAGTCTCAAGCGCGGTCAGATCTCCAGCCTTAAGCGCAGAATTCATCTTGCCCAAAACCTCATCCAAATCTTTAAGAGCGGCGATTAAATCTTTATGGAAATTTTCCATTCCAGCAGGAGGGGTTATTTTTTCCAGCTTGTCGATCGAATCCCCAATACTATTCTGTGCGCTTTCAAATTGGGCGATAGCATCCACCATTGAATTAACGTTCCCGCCAGTCGCCTCTAAGGAGTTGCCTACTTCAACTAAGGTGACGGAGTAATCAAGATAGGTGAGAGAATTATCGCAAGCCTTAATGGTCAGATTAAAGTAATCCTGTGATTCTTGTTTGAGGGTTGAGACTCTTGAGCTTGATTTTTTGCTATTTAATCTTGAGAGTGAATCTTCGGCGTCCTTTTTTACCTGTTCAATGGTTGTTTTTGCTTGTTTTAAGTCTGCTTCAGTTGTGCCCGAAGTATCAAGATCCAGCTGTTTATCCAGATAATCGTCAGAATACTTCTTCTCAAAGTCCGAAACCAATGTCTTGGCATTTTCAGCATAGGCTTTGTCGGCTCTGGCGTTCATTAAACCATAACCGCCCATGCCAAGACCGACAAGCAAAAGAACAATCACGATCCCAATAATGGCTTTTTTCATTTTGATTTTTGCGAAAATTCGCAAATTACTCGCTAATAACCGACGAACAACTCGCGAATATCCCTTTCTGTTTTTAGGTTTGTATTTTTTACCCTGAACCCTAAGTGGTTTAGGGTTAGTATCGACCAAGTAATTATATTATATCATAATTTGACTGGTTATGCAAGTTTGAAAGTATTGCGTTTTTTGGAGGATTTGGTAAGATAAAGAAAGAAAATTATCAATTAACAATTAGCAATTAACAATAAATTATCAATGATACAATTATCAATTGAAAATTGATAAATGATAATTGAAAATTGTTTATATTTGGGCATGTAGCTCAGTGGTTAGAGCACACCTCTGATAAGGGTGTGGCCGGGGGTTCGATTCCTCCCATGCCCATTTTTTTAATTGAAGACTCTTGACATTTTGTAAAGCATACTTTACATTAAATTTGATAGCGAAATCCAAAATCCAAATATCTAAATCCTAAACAAATACAAAGTCCAAAATACAAAAAAGTTTTGAATTTTAATTATGTCATCACGGCTCAAAAATTTAAGAGAAATGTTGGATCTAACCCAGGCAGAGCTTGCCCGAGATTTAGATATTTCGCGCCAATCTTTAATTGCTCTGGAAAAAGAAAAGTGCAAGCCCTCGATTGGTCTAGCTCGTGAGATCTCTGATTTTTTTGAGATGCCGATTGAGCTTATTTTTCCTTTTGGTAATTACCATAAAGAAAGCAAAATGCCTTGGTCTGGCTCTCCGGCCTTCCGGGAACTCTCAAGAATGCACCAAGAAATCGAAAAAATGTTTGATGATTCATTTTTTGATGAGGGGAGAGAGGCGCCTTCTCTGCTAAAAATAATGGAAAAAAGAGATGAAGATTTCATCAAGATCATTATTCCTCTGCCGGCCAAAGTCAGGACCAAAGAGATTAAAACCAAAATAGAAAAGGGGAGATTGATTGTTGAAATAGCCAAAAATAAATAGTCTGTGATATAATATTAAATAATTAATCTAAAAAAATTATGATTTGCGATAAGTGCCATCTATCTGAAGCCTCAGTCGTGGTCAATCATGTCATTAATGGACATACTTCGATCTTTCACTTTTGTGAGAGGTGCGCGGAAGACCAAGGGCTCTTGGGCATAGGCAGATTATTATTTAAGATTCCTATGCCTAATTTTGGTTTGGTTGTGCCTTCCAATTTGTATCGGGAAGCCAAGGGCTTGGGAGAGGACACAACTTTAGACTGCGAGTTCGAAGAGCTGATTCAGGGCCCTTTGCTCTTAAAAGAAGGAGCTGGGGAAAGTTACCTTGAGCAGAAGATTAATGAGCTAAAAAAAGAGAGAGATAAGGCGATCAAAAACGAGGAGTATAGGTCAGCAGCAATGTTGAGAGATAGAATCAAAGAACTGAAGAAAGAGCTGAATTAATCTCAAATATCAAATCTCAAATCACAAATAAAATACTAAATATCAAATGACGAAATTAAAAAATTTGATATTTGAGTTTTGATATTTTATTTGATATTTTTTATTTTTTATTTGATATTAGTCTATGTTAGCTCTTAATCATACTCTTGTTGGCGCAGGGATCGGCTCTCAAATTGATAATATCCCGACAGTGATTGCTTTATCGGTAGTCAGCCATTTTGTCTTGGATTTTTTGCCGCATGTTGATCCGGGGACGGAGTTTGCAGAAGGGGAGTTAAAACCAGCCATCAAATATTTTTTAGCCGGAATTGATGTTTTTGCTTCTGTTTTTATTATTGTTTTAATTTTACTGGCTCGGCCGGGTTTGAATCAGACGGCGGTGATGGTCGGAGCGATGACCGCGATTCTGATGGATATAATTTTTAACTTTCCCCTTTGGGAGAAATGGACGAAGAAGACTCGGCCCTTTTCAGTGGTTTCTAAATTTCATGAAAAAATTCATGAGCCGCTTAAAAGATATCAATACACAGTCGGTATTCCACTGCAATTAATTATTGTTATAATAAGTGTGTGGTTGTTATTGAAGTAATCTAAAATGTCAAAGATAAAATCTAAAATTCACAGATTAAATTTAAAATTTTAATTGTGATTTTTATCTTTTAGATTTTAATTTTTAAATTAAGATATGCTTTGGCTCAAAATAATTGTCTTTATAATTTGCTTGGTACTCGGAATTTTATTTCTGGTCAAAACCGAGAGGATAGTATTTACGGTTGGCCATAATTCTTGGGCAGAGAAGTATCTTGGCGCGGGAGGTTCTTATACAATGTGGAAGTTAATCGCCCTCTTCACCTTTATTTTTGGCATAATGTTTCTTTGGGGCAAGTTTGATTTTGTCTTTGGCTGGTAAAAAATTATGTTTTGACTTCTTCGATATTTTGCTAAAAACTGCAAGAAAGCAACCTCGCGTTGCGAGGATGAGAAGGAGAAAATGCCGTGGCAAAGCCTAAACTAGAGGTCGTCCTGACTGCAGTCAATTACGAGTGGACCGTGGAGGAAGCGGTTAGGCTTGGCAGATATAACCATGCCAATCTCAATATTACTTCCGCGCACTTCTCCTTCTCCTCAAACGAGCAGGGACTCGGCAAGCGCCAAGTCGAGATTACTCTGTTTCGTTTCGGCAAGTGGCTCTCGACGGAGCAGGCCATCGCCGAGTTGGACAAGCTCGGCTACCGTCCTGCTACCGCGCGCGAGCTGCTTGCCCTCGGAGCGCAGCACCCCAATCTCCAGCAAACCAAGGACATCGTTGCCCTTGGTTCTATCTGGACGCGCCCGAGCGACAACCGCTTCGTCGTCTATCTCTGGGGCCCTGCCGGCGACCGCTGGGCTGATCTCTACTTGTGCGAGGGCGACTGGTTTGGAGGCTGGTGGTTCGCTGCCGTCCGCAAGTAGTGGCTGGGTTCCTTTGACCCTGCCTTCCCAACCCCCTGCGTGGTTTGCCAATCTCTGGCAAGTCGTACCGCGCAAGGGGTTTTTATTTATGTTAAAATAAAAATATGAAGAGAAAAGTAAAAATCATCATTTTTTTGCTTGTAATTTTAGTCTTGATAATCGCGGCCTATTTTATTTTAAATAAATATATTTTTGCTGATATAGAACGTGGCGATAATACTACCGGAGAAGCTGAGAATTATTTAACTGGGCTTAAGAACAAGATCACTTTTGATTATTGGGATAATATTGTTAAAAAGGGTGATAGTTCCGGTTTTGAAAAAAATATTTTAGCCAATATTTCTAATGATAACAGCCCTGATGATTATGAGGCCTTTACCCGAATGAGGGCCAGGATTTTTAATTATATCTCCGGCTTGAAAGGATATAATATTCAGGCGCCGGAGCCGGCAAAAAATACCTCGAAAATAACGGCTGAACTCGCGCCGCAAAAGGACGAGACGGGCGTAAATCTTTTAGTCAATGGCGGCTTTGAAGAAAATGTTAAAGGCATTCCGATTGGTTGGCAGGATCAATGGAAGGCGGGCGGAGATAAAACATTGGACGGCAAGACTAAGCGTTCAGGACAAAAATCCTGGAAATTCCAGCAAGAGGGTGAGGCGTATTTTCAGGGCGCCTTATCTGATTTTATCCCGATTAGGGAAGATAAAACCTATAAATTTTCTGCTTGGATCAAAACCAAAGAAAAAACTCGTCTTTATGTGCAATGGTTTGAGTTTGAAGACGAACAGTCAAACAGCTTGGACCAACCCTACACTTCTTATATTGGAAGTGGAATGAATTATATTTTTGATTCAGGCCAGAACCAGTGGCAAAAAGTTAATACTGCTATCAAGGCAAGAAAGGCAAGCACTAAATATATCAGAATTAAAATAGCCAGCTTTAAGGGCACTGTTTGGTGGGATGATTTGTCATTGGTCAATGTTGGCAGTGAATATCTTAATTCTTTTGGCTGTGTCAATGATAATCTTGCCAGATGTATAGATTTGGGCCCAAACAATGAAAATGAAGGAGGAGAGATTGTAGAGATTAATGAAAAAATGAGCCCCAAAACTGCTGAAGGTAGTATCAACTATCGCTCAATTATCCCCCAGGGTTCTATTGAAATCAATTTTCCTGAATTTAACACCGACCAAGACGGTTTACCAAAAACACCGATGCTGCTTGAGATCAGATACAAGGACACGCTTGACTATCCGGAAAAAGTTAAAACGGCTTATAGCGAACGAGCAGTGGTTTATTCAAAAATCGGTTATCAAGCAAAAGACAATTTTCTCTATGGATATGCTTCATTTCGTCCAGCATATCTGGAGTGTCAAAAGACAAAACCAACCGATAATGAACCAGATAAATGTTTTCCTTCTGACCGGATTAATTATGCTATTTTTCGTCTGGGAGATATTAATGACAAAAAATGGAAGTATGCTCAATTTCCTTTTCCCAGGACAAGCCTTCCCTTAACTCGCGCTCTAAATGGCAAGTTTACTTTTTCTATCGTTATGCCGAAGAGCGAAGAGTACAAATCATCTTCTCTGCCGATTGATTATATTTCTTTAAGGGCTATCAGCGAGGCTGATTTTAGTCGTTTTGATGAGAAGCAGAGAGAGTTGACTGGTTATTATCAAATTAATTTTAAAGACGAGCCCTTGGGTTCTGTCGATTATCGCAACAAAGATTTGGTGCTCTTTAGCCGCGACCTAATGAGGCCGGTTTATAAAAGTACTGTCCCCCGGCCGGAGGAGATTAATAAAGAAGTCTTCGCCTTCTCCACTTTAGGAGAAATTGAGCCGGCAAATTTCGCCATTTATTCAGGCGAGGGAATAGATGGCTTGACTTTTGTGGTAGATGATTTACAAAAAGGAAAAGAA
>JAHJRZ010000019.1 GCA_018830605.1 Patescibacteria group bacterium
CGGATATTCTTTATCATAGTCATCAAACAACTGCGGGATGGACTCGCCCTCTGGGTCAAAATTGATCGCTCGCTCGATTGGAGTCCTTAAAATTAAATACCTCAAAACCTGCGGGGGCAGAATCTCAAACATATCCCGCGCCGTCACCCCCAGCCCCTTTGAGGAGCTCATTTTTTTGCCGCCGATTAAAAAGTGTTCGTAAACGATATTATACGGCTCTTTAATTTTTAAAACCTCGGTGGCAATAGCTCGGGCAATATCTCTTGAGCCGCCGGCCGCATTATGGTCTTTGCCCGCGCCCTCAACATCAGTGCCATAAACCTTCCATTTGGCCGGCCACTCAACCTTATAAGGAAGCTTGGCCCCGCCCTTATAGGGCGAACCCCAGCCCTTGTAGCCACAACCGACGGCCCACTCGACTAAATCCTCGCGGCACTCATAATAAACCCTCTCACCAAAATTTTTGGTGTGAGGGTAAACTTTGTCATTTTCAAACTTTGAAGCATAAGTCGTGCCGATCTTGCCGCACTTGGGGCAGACCATGGAGATCGGCAGCCAGTCTCTTGCCTTATTTGAGCCCGAAACTTTTTTATAAATCTTTCTAATCTTATCGGCATTTTCTAGAATTTCTTTGATAACCGCGTCAAATTTTCCCGCTCTATATTCTTCAGATAGCCAAATAATTTTCGGTTTTGCGCCGCAGGCTTCAAAAATCTCCCTAAAATCATAAGCAAAATACTCGGCAAAACTCTTAAATCCTTTTTCCGGCGCCGGAATATCGCAGAGCGGCTTACCCATTTCGGGCAGATATTTTTTTTGGTCAACATATACTGGCAGACCGTCCATTGGATCAAAGTCATCATAGCCATAAACAAATTCGGCTTTTTTATCTTTTTTCTTTAACCCTTTAAAAACTTCATCATGAATAAAAACTCCCCGAAGCGAACCAATATGAATCTTGCCAGAAGGAGTAATGTAATCAGAGACTAAAAAATCCTTTTGTGTCTTCCCAAGATCATCTAAAATTTTTTCAAGCCAAAGCATACATCTTTAATTTAACAGAATTTTATATTAATTTCTACTTAATTTCGAGAACCTTATACTTAATCACCCCATGAGGCACTCTGACCTCCGCCTCCTCGCCTTTTTTAAGGCCAATTAGAGCTTTGGCGAGCGGCGAATTGCCGGAGATCTTGCCCTTGACTGGATCAGATTCGACTGAACCAACTATCTCAAATATCTTGAGAGTCCGATGACTCCGACGAGTATCGGACTCCGTCGGAGAATTATTGATGCTCACCTTAACTCTCGAGCCATAACCAACCCTGCCTTTAACTCTCAAGCCAGAAATTAAGCTCGAATTTTTGATCATTGATTTAAGCTCCATAATCTTCGATTCCACTAGGACCTGTTCATTTTTAGCGTCCTCGTATTCTGAATTCTCGGAAATATCGCCGTACTCTTTAGCTTCTTCAATCCTCCGGGCGATCTCTTTCCTTTTTGTTGTTTTGAGATAATTGAGCTCATCCTCAAGTTTTTTTAACCCTTTTTTAGTGACGAGCAATCTTTCCATAATAAAGAAATTTTAAGCTATAAAAAAAAATGTGTCAACCCCCGCATTCGAGACGATATTTGAACTTTTTCAGATACCCTTAAAAAAGTCAAATTATGTAACAGATTTGTCCATTTTATTTTAGTTTGTAATATGTTGCTTTCCCTCTGCCCATTCTATTGATTAATCCAAGTTTAATCAGTTTATTGAAATCCAAGTTTCGGGTCGGTTTGGCACGGTCAGTCAGCTTGGCATAATCTCGGTCAGCAATTATGCCATTTTTTTCAATGAATTCCAGAATTTTTTTGTGGTATGGTTTTAAGAAAGTTTCAGGAGTGATGCTTTCTTTTTTGAGAATATCACCGACGCGCAACAGCTCATCAATAATACCATCAGTGAAATAAGTGAGCCAGTCAGAGAAATCGATTTTATCTTTAAGGTCGTAATAATTGCCGCGGAGGCCGACCTTTTCAAAATATTTAGTCACATTCTGATTATAGTAATTCTCAAAACTGAAAAGATTAAATGTATTCAACCCCATATTAGCCAAAAGAACTTTGGTGGCAAGTCGGGAGGTTCTGCCATTGCCGTCAATAAAAGGATGGATAATGACGAATTGTTTATGAAAGATTCCCGCCAAGATCAAGGGATCAATTTTGTTTTTGTTTTGATTAATAAATAATATCAAACTTTTCATTAATTTTTCTATGTCCTTGTGATCCGGCGGTAAATAGACGGCTTGTCTTAATTTGGGATTATTAACAAAGACTGGTTCAGTTCGCAATTGACCGCAACGATAATCAGAAATTAAGCCCAGAGTTACCATTTTTTGAATCTTCAAGATAAGTTCAAGATTGAATTTAATTTTCTTTTTATTGATTAGATTATTTAGATAAACGAGAGCTTGATTATAATTTAAGACTTCGCGTTCAGTGTCACGAATATGTTCAGGTCTATTTTTGAGAATTCTTCTGACTTCAGTCAAAGGGAGTGGGTTGCCTTCGATGCTAGTTGAGGAGTGTGAAGAGGTTTCTCGCGCTTTTTTTTCCAGTTCTGCCAAAATCACTTCCGGGAAGCGGCGATGATTAAAATCAATTATCAACTCGCCAATTCGTTTGATATTGGCTAAGAGTTCTGAAGAGATGGTATATTTTGGTTTAAACATCTTGGACTAATCATAGACGATTGGTAGACGATTGTCAAGCCCCATAATTCATTTTTACAATTTATTGATTTTAGAGATCGAATTTGATAATCTGTGGGGTGGAAATGGCGAGGTGTTTAGGATCAAAATTCGTTCGTATTTTTTCAGCGATAGCATAAAAATTACGAATTATAATTTCACCCATCCGCTCCTACAACTTCGAAAGTCTGCCTGCCATACCTGTCATTAGCGAACAAGTATAAATTCCCCTTCCCCACCTACGAGGTGGAGATGGCGCAGAATCCATCAATTTGTGGTAAACTGATATTGACAATCAAATTATAAAAGGTAATCTATATTTACCTATGAACCATAACGATGAACTAATAAAAAAAGCAGACATCCAAAAAATTGCCGCCAAAGGGACAAAGATTTACGAAAAAGTAAAAAATAATTACGAACCTCAAAATAATGGTAAGTTTATAGCCATTAATGTTGATAATGAGGATATTTTTCTGGCTGATAACAGCAGTGAAGCTGTGGAGAAAGCTCGCCAGAAATATCCCAATAAAGTTTTTTATGTGGTAAAAATCGGTTATTCGGCAACCGAAATTATGGCCAAATTAAAAACAAATTAAGCTATGATCAAGGGAGTAATTGATAGCAGTAATCGACCTCTTATCGAAATAACAATTGGCTGGCGATATGGAGTCCAAAGTATAGTAGCTTTGGTTGATACTGGTTTTTCTGGTGAATTAAAACTATCTCCTAAAGAAGCTCTTGATCTGAACTTAATGACAACTCATACGGAAAAAGTTCAATTAGCAAATAATAAATTTGTTGATATGCAGGCCTCGCTGGCAATGGTTTCGATGGAGAAGACAACCAAATTAGTTAATGTTTTGATAAGCGAAGGCCTGCCGATAATAGGAGTAGGATTATTAAAAAGATTTGAATATATCTTAAGAATTAATTTCAAAAATAATCATCTGGAACTAAAAAAATAATTTAAAATATTAACTGCTACCGGTTCGGCTGAAACGTAGCCCTCCCCGCCGTTCTCAATCAACACAGTAATGGCGACCTCGGGATTTTCATAAGGCGCAAAGGCGGTAAACCAGCCAAAGTCCGGCTCTCCGGCTCGGCCGGATTGGGCCGTGCCGGTCTTGCCGGCTGATGAGACCGGCAGAACGTTAAGTTTATCGCAGCTGCCGCTTATGACACAAGCTCTCATCCCCTGGCGCACGATATTGAGATTTGAGGAAGTAATAAAATCTTTTCTTAACACTTCCCTGGGGACATCTGTCGTCTTCTCATCAAGGGATGAAGTGATTGCCAAGCCGAGTCTCGGCTTGTAAAGCGTGCCGCCATTAGCAATAGCCGCCGTGTAATTATTAATCTGCAGAGGAGTCACTCCCAAATCTCCCTGGCCGATCGAGAGATGATAAGTATCTCCCAAGACCCAGGGTTCTTTCTTGGTCCTCTCTTTCCATTCAGGATCAGGCACCAGTCCCTTGGCCTCACCATCCAGATCAATTCCAGTCTTCTCTCCCAGACCAAAGAGCCGAAAATATTTATCTAATCGTTCAACGCCCAAACCCTTGATGCGATCATACCCGCCGCCAACGGTATAAAAGAAGACATTGCAGGATTCAGCCAGCGCCTTAATGATATTGACTCCGCCGTGCGCTTTCCAATCAATAAAACGGTAAATAATACTCGGATCGTATTGGTTGGGAACCTCAATAAAACCCTTATCAATAATCCAGTCATTGACCGTCACCACTCCCTCCTCAAGCGCGGCTGCTGCCACCACCGGCTTGATGGATGAACCAGAAGGATAGACGCCGGCCACCGCGCGATTAAAAAGCGGCTGATTTGGATCATTAATAAGACTTGGATAAGCATCTTTAAGAGTCGGACTCTCAAAAATATTATTATCAAAGTCCGGCAGAGAGACCATAGCTAAGATCTGACCGTTTCTGGGATCAGAGACAATGACTACTCCCTTTTTTAGATTCTGGGCCTTGAGCTGCGCCTCGAGCATCTCTCTGGCTTTTTTTTGCAATTTGAGGTCTAGACTTAAGATTAAGCTGTCTCCGGCCAAGGGATCGCGTTTCGCAATTATCTTCTGCAGTCGGCCGGACGAGTCAACCTCAATCTGCTCTCTGCCGTCAGCCCCTTTAAGATAAGTCTCATAAGTCTTTTCGATTCCGGCCTTGCCGATCTTATCATTTAAATCATACTCCGGGCTCGCTCTGTACTCCTCTTCGTTAATATCGCCGACATAGCCCAAAAGATGACCCAAGTCAGCACCGGTGATATAACCGCGGGTTGACCTTTTTTCTACAGCCAAACCCTTGATATTAGAGGCCTTCTCTTCAAGAATAAAGGCCTCCTCAAGAGGAATATTTTCTTTTAAGACGACGCTCTCCAGAATCTTATCTTTCTTGGGCTCGATCTTGTCTCTAATCTCAAGCAGGGGAATCGCGCTCATCTCGGAAATTTTTTGGTAGTATTCTTCTCGTTCTTCCTCCTTTTTAGGGAGATCAGCCGCGTAAACGACCAGAGTAAAATCAGGAATATTTTTAGCCAGAACTTGCTTTTGGCGGTCATAAATAATGCCTCTAGAGGCCGAAATATCACGGGTGCGGATACGATTTCCTTCAGCCAGGGTCTTATTATAATCGCCTTGGATCACCTGCAAAATCCAGAGTCGGGTAAAAAGAATGATAAAGACCAAGATAACCGTAAGATAAAACCAAAAAAAATAACTGCGCCGGATATTCTCAACCCTGACTAATATCTCCTCGCTCCCGGATATCTCCTCCTCTCCCTCTCCCTGGTACTCCTCATCATCAATAAAATAATTTTTTTTGTTAGCCAAAAGATTCTTCTTTATCTTTTTAAAAAAATTGCTCATACTTAAAAACCAACTAAAATTTTTTTCTCTTTTTCCCCAATAATCTTATATAATTTCAAAAGCGAGACCAACTTCAAAGCTATAATATAAAAAGGAAAAGCAAGGACTAAATTTAATAAGGCGCTCGGAAGAATATTATAAAGCAAGATATAAGAAAAATTAAGACCATTTATATATGTCAATCCCGATAAAACTATCAAATCAAAAACAATTGAGGCAAAAAAAACAGAAACCGAGACTAAAAAAAAGCCCGGCTGATGTGAAATCTTGCTCTCCAAAAAAGAAAGGATAAAATATATTAATAAGACGGCGATGACCGAAAGGCCAAAGAAAGAATAAAGATATAAATCATAAAAAACCGCCAAAGAGAGCGAGATAAGGAGCCCCTCTTTTTTAATCCCCAGCAAAAAAGAAGAGATGAGGATCAAAACGATAAGATTAACCACGGCATTTAGTATCGTCAAGCCAGAAAAAAAGCCAAGGGCCAGAGCTAAAAAAATAATAATAAAAAGTAAAAGAATAAGATATTTACTCATTTATTCCTTAATAATAAAAACAATCTCCAAGTGATTAAAATCAGCTGCCGGCTTGACTCTCCCTGATTGAAAAATCTCACTCTCTGGAGAAAGAATCTCTGCCACTTGGCCGACGATCAGCCCCTTGGGCATTGTTCCTCCCAAACCCGAAGTGATAATTCTCTGCCCGTCTTTCAAGGGTAATTCTTGGGGGACAGAAACAATCTTAAGATTAAAGCCGACCTCGCCCTTAACGAGCCCCGGCGCCCGCGTCTCTTCAACCATTACATTAATGACGCTCGACTCATCAATAATTAAGGTGACCCGGCTGTAATCCTCTCCCACCTCGGTCAATTTTCCCAAGAGCACCCCGCCTAAAACCACCGGCATACCAACTCCTAATCCTTCTTTTTTGCCTTTATTAATAATCAAACTGCCGCTGACATTGGTCGGGCCTCGGCCGATAATATCCGCTGCCACTAACTCCTCTTTTTTCAGTTCTCTCTTCAGCCCTAATTCGGCCCGTAAAACCTCATTTTCTTTTAAGACCTCATTTAATTTTGAGTTTTTAAGCTCTAATTCAGCATTTTTTTTCTCAAGCTGGAATTTTTCATCAGAAAGCCGTCTGATCTCGCTGATCTTATAAAAAAATCCTCCGGTCTTAACTCCGCCTTTATAAAAAATTGAGGTTAAGGGCATTGAAAGACGAAAGGTAAAATTTCTCAATGGATCCAAGAGATACTTGCTGGGAATTATAAAATTAAGGATTATAAACAAAAGAATAACCCCCGCTGAAATTAGAAAGATGCGGTTTTTAAAAAGCTTGGACATAAAAATTTAAAAGATAAAATCTAAAATCTAAAAACCACAACTAAAATTTCAAATTTGCTCTGTGAATTTTATCTTTTAGATTTGACATTTGACTTTACCGCTTATACTCACTCGGTAATAAAACCTCTTCCAATGACTTTAAGTCTTCAAGCACAATCCCGGTGCCCCGAACAACAGAAGAGATCGGATCGTCAGCTAAATAAACTTTAGTCTCGGTAGAGAGAGAGACTAAAGTATCAAGTCTCTTTAAGAGCGCTCCGCCGCCAGCCAAGACGATCCCCTTATCCATAATATCAGCCACCAATTCCGGAGGCGTCTCCTCAATCGTGGTCTTAATCGCTTCAATAATCAAATTAATTGGCTTTAAGAGCGCTTCCCTGATCTTCTCATCTGAAATTATCACTTCTTTAGGCAGGCCGGTGATTAAATCTCTGCCTTTCATCGCTATCTCCATCGGCTCTTCCAAGGGCATGGCCGAGCCGATTGCCATCTTAATCTCTTCAGCTGTCCTCTCCCCTAAAAGAAGATTATAATTCTCTCGCGCATACTCAATAATACTCTCATTTAATTCATCTCCGGCGATCCGCAAGGATCTGGAAGCGACAATCCCTCCCATGGAAATGACTGCCACCTCAGTCGTTCCGCCGCCAATATCAACGATCATTGAGCCCGCCGGATCTTGGATCGAGAGCCGGGCGCCGATCGCCGCGGCCATCGGCTCTTCAATCAAAAAAACCTCTCTGGCTCCGGCATTAGTCGTCGCCTCCTCAACGGCTCTCCTTTCAACCTCGGTCACGCCATAAGGAATGCCAATAACCACGCGGGGACGGGGGAAGAGAGAAAAACTCGAGGAGTGGACCTTGTCAATAAAGTATTTCAACATCTGTTCGGTCGTTTCATAATCAGAAACAACACCGTCAATCAGAGGCCTGATGGCAACGATGTGCGCTGGAGTGCGGCCGACCATTTTTTTGGCCTCGTCCCCGATCGCCAGAATCTCTTTGGTCTTCTTATTGATGGCGACGACTGATGATTCTTTAATCACAATTCCTTTGCCGCGCACGTAAACTAAAGTATTGGCCGTCCCCAAATCTATGCCGATATCATGGGAGAACCGGCCTAAAATATTATTAAGCATAACACTCTTGAGTCTAAAGTTTGAGAGAGCTTTTGTCAATCAGAATTATTGCGCCATTTTGAGACGCTCCTCATGCTCGGCCGCGGTCTGGGAGAAGACGATGGCGCCGTCTTTAGTATGGAAAAAATAAAAATAATTGTTTCTCTCCGGATTAAAAGCGGCCGAGAGCGACCCCTCGGAAGGACTGCAGATAGATGTTGGAGGTAATCCTTTGATTTTATAAGTATTATAGCCAGAATCAACGGTCTCATAGTCAGCTGCCGTTATCGGCTGCCAGAATTTGAAATTATCTTTATCTTTGGCTTTTTTATAATTATCTGTATCTTTTGAAAACTGGACCGTTGGATCAGCCTGCAGATAGGTCTGGGCGATCAGCCGGTTGAGATAGACCCCGGCAATCCTCCTCCTCTCAATCTGTGATTTAGTCGCCTCTCTCTCTACAATTGAAGCTAAAATCACCAGATCGTAAAGATTGGAAAAGACCGGATTAGTCGGCGCGGGCAGCTCTTTAAACTTCAGATCAAAATTATCAAGCATCTTTTCGATCACCTGATCAACGTTCGCGTTAATATTTAATTTATAGGTATCTGGAAAGAGAAAACCCTC
>JAHJRZ010000020.1 GCA_018830605.1 Patescibacteria group bacterium
AAGGCAAATAATTCATTGGGTTTACTGCACGTCCTCCTGCTCTTATTTCAAAATGCAAATGCGCCCCAGTCGAATAACCAGTGTTGCCAACAAATCCAATAATATCGCCTCGGCTGACTCTTTTGTTAACATTTATCCCACCAGGGATTGGCATTCTGCCGTTGTACCACAAGTGAGCATATCTTGTTTGAAAGCCCCCCGCGTGATCTATCTGTACGTAATTTCCATATACATAGGCCCAAGCATAAGTATTCGTATCATTTGGATCTTGTTTCCCGTCGGCAGTCACAATACCATCTGCCGCGGCTCTAACTGGCAACATATTATAACCAAAATCTATTCCAGAGTGGCCAGGATAACATTGAAAACAACGGGGCGGAGGTATGTCACGGTGTAAATCCATCGGTGCAATTGGCCACAAAAACATACCCGGATAGAGAGGAGGGACGTAAAAATCAGGACTACTTGAAGCTCTCTCCATCGCCACGAGCTCGGCTTTTGTTTCTTTGTACTGCTTTTGGGTAGTAGCAAGTCTATTTTGGTATTCTTCTTCAATCCCTTTTGTATCCGCCAATAATTGGTTTTTAGCTGTCTTCTGTGAATTGAGAGCCACACTTTGCGCTTCCTGTTGCGTCTTAAGAATAACTAGATTATTTCTTCTTTCCTCTAATTCTATTTTAATCCTTGCTATGTTTTCTATCGTCTTATCAACTTTATTTTTAACAATCGATAAATACTCAATTCTGTCCAAAACAGCAGAAAATGACTTAGAAGAAAGAAGCGTCTCAAGAAGTGAAGTTTCTTTTTCCTCATACATCAAACGCAGAGATTCGTTCAATACTTTCTTTTGATGAGTAAGCTCTTTTTCTTTTTGTGAGATCTCCTCTTCTGTCTGGCTTATTTCGATTCTTGTGGCTTCGACAGCCAACTCAATCTCCCTTATTTGGCTATCCATTATCGTAATCTCATTTTCAAGAGTTTTCGCTTCTTTCTGCTTTTGTTCGATAATTTTTTGATTCTCTCTGATTTGATTATTTAGAGAGTTTAATTGCCGCTGCTTGTCAGCAATTGTGTCGGCTTCTGCTGACAATGGTGCAAGAACAAAACAAAAAAGGATCAGGGCGAAGATGATTTTTTTAATTACAACATTCAGAGAATTATTGTTCGAGGCCGCAGGTCGAGAACTACTAAGTTTTTTAGTTCTCGCTTTGCTCGAACAGTAAGATACGATTCTTTCCTTTGTTTTAAACATTTTGGTTATTCTATTATAGCACCGTTTGATAAATTTACAATTATCATTTAGCAATTTCCAATGAATTAACAATTTAGCAATTCAGCAATTGAAAATTGAACCATTGATAATTTATTGAAAATTGATAATTGTTAATTGAAAATTATATCTTCAAATATCTTCTAATCGCTACCATTGAGCAGACGACCGAGAGCAGAATTCCCACAATTACTTGGTATAAAATAATGCTGGCGCTGGCGCCGGAAAAATACTTGGCGGCCTCTGGCCCTAAAAAATTCAAAACTTCGTTCAAGCTCGTAGCCGGAATAATCCCGGATGAAAAGAGATACTTCCCGCCAAAGATGATCAAGAGCGAGGCTAAGAGCGCGGCAAAAATACCAAAGAGCGTGCCCTCGACCACAAAAGGCCAGCGGATATAAGAGGGAGTAGCGCCGACCAGCTGCATAATCTCAATCTCATCGCGCCGCGAATAAATAGCCAATCTGATGGTATTAAAGACCACAAAGATCGAGATAATAATAAAGATCACTACCAATCCCAGCCCGATTTTTTTAAAGGCCGAGGTATAACGCACTAATTTATCAATCACCTCTTTATTGTATCTGACCCGATGCACCATCGGCTTGATCGTCTCTTGATTAAAATAATCAGCCACTTCATGGGTCTTTTCCGGGTCAGAAATCTTTATCTCCAGACTCCGCGGCAGAGGATTATTCTCGCTGGTGATGGCATTCTTTAAAGATTGGTCCTCGGTCTTTGAGACCCATTTATCGAGCGCTGCGTCTTTGGAGATATAAGTTGTCTCTCTAACGTTTGATAATTTCTTGACCTCTCCTTCAATTCGGGCGATCTCTGAATCCGGCGTCTCATCATTAAAATAAACCACCACATCAATGCGCGAGTTGATCGATTCAACCGCGGCATTGGCAAATAGAGTAATTGCCACAAAAACAGAGACGGTGAAGAGAGTCAAGGTCAAAACCAAAGTCGTGGCCACTGACAATAACCCATTGCGCCAGAAATTTTGAAAACCGTATTTGAAGATCCGTAATAAATTTATCATAACGAATTGACCTAATTATTCTAATTATTCTAATCAAATCCTAATTATTTGCAATAACCAATGACCAAATTTTTTTTAGACATTTTGTGATTTGCCATTGGGATTTGATTAGGTCAATTAGGTTAATTAGAATAATTTAATATTTCGCTCTTTCCTTATCGCTGACAATCCTGCCGTTTTTTATCTTTATTACTCTTTTTCTGATTCTATCAACAATATCTTTGTTATGCGTCGCTAAAAGAATAATCGTGCCGCGCTTATTAATCTCCTCCAAAACCCGAATAATATCCCAGGAAGTTTTTGGGTCAAGGTTGCCGGTCGGCTCGTCAGCGATCAAGAGCTTGGGACGATTGACCACAGCCCTGGCAATCGCCACTCTTTGTTTTTCTCCGCCAGAGAGCTCGTCAGGGAAATTTTCTTTTCTATCTTTTAAACCAACAATGTCCAAGACCGCCTCAACCTTTTTTTTGATCTGGCGGCTCGAAGCTCCAACCACTTCCAAAGCAAAAGAGATATTCTCATAAACATTTTTTTTAGGCAGAAGCTTAAAATCCTGAAAAACAACTCCAATTCGCCGGCGGAAGTACGGAACTTCTCGAGCTTTAAGATTAACCACGTCCTTGCCCACAATATAAATATGGCCGCGGGTCGGCTTCTCCTCGCAGATCAAGAGTTTAATCAAGGTTGATTTTCCCGCGCCAGACGGACCGACCAAGACTAAAAATTCGCCGTCTGCCACTTCAAAATTCAAGTCTTTAAGAGCTTTAATATCCTTGTTATAAATTTTAGTTATATGCTCAAACTTTATCATGATAAATCAATTTTCAATTTTCATTTATCAATTTTCAATTGCTAATTGAATCATTGAAAATTCATTGTAAATTGCTACTTGTTAATTGTTAATTGCTACCGTCCACAGCATTTCTTATATTTCTTACCACTTCCACAAGGACAAGGTTCATTCCTGCCGACCTTGCGGCTTCCAGCTGCCAGCTTCCTGCTTCCAGCTGCTGTTTGCTGTTTGCTGCTTCCTGCTGGCTGCTGATTGCTGGTAGCTGGTAGCTGATGAAATGTCCCGGCGGCGGACATTTCATCTCCACCTTTCATTATAACACCCTGCCCCTCAACTGTTGAAGATGCCGGAGTCGGCGCTTGATTTAGTTCAACCTTAAGAATCAGGTGGATAACCTCTTCATAGATAGTAGCAATCAGCCGCTCAAACATGTTATAGGCTTCCCTTTTATATTCGGTTAAAGGATCTCTTTGGCCATAACCGCGCAGGCCAATGCCCTGCCTCAATTCTTCAATTGAAGTTAAATGTTCTATCCAGAGATTATCAATCGAGCGCAGCATCAAACTCTTCTCGACTAAACGCATCATTTCCGAACCAATACTCACTTCTCTTTCTTGATAGACTTGCTCAACTAATTTATTAATTGATTTGGTTTTTTTAATTTCTCTTTTATAATTTTCTGGCAAGATAGCACTTGCCTCTCCGCCGCACTCAATCTCTTCCTTAATCGCAGCCATAATCTCTTCTTTCAAACTTTTATATTTCTTCTGCGAAGATTTATCTTTAAGAATACGATGTCTCCGTTTATAAATTATCTCCCTCTGCTTATTTAAAACATCATCATATTCGAGCAAATGCTTGCGGATATCAAAGTTAAAACCTTCAACCTTTTCTTGCGCCCCTTCCAAAGAACGGGAGATAAAACGATTCTCAAGCGGCTGGTCTTCGGGCACGCGCAGAGTCTTCATTAAAGCCTTGATTCTATCTCCGCCAAAAATACGCATCAAATCATCTTCCATCGAGACATAAAACTGGGTCGAGCCGGGATCTCCCTGGCGGCCAGTACGGCCACGCAACTGATTATCAATGCGGCGGGATTCATGTCTTTCTGTGCCTAAAACATGAAGACCTCCAAGCTCTTTAACCCCATTACCTAAAATAATATCAACCCCGCGTCCCGCCATATTAGTGGCGATCGTCACCATTTCTTTTTCTCCGGCTCGGGCAATAATTTTCGCTTCTCTCTCATGGTGTTTAGCGTTTAAAATCTGATGTTTTACCCCTTCCCGTTTTAAGATCCGCGAGAGCCGTTCTGATTTTTCAATGGAGATAGTGCCCACGAGCAAGGGCTGTCCTTTTTTGTGGCGCAGCTTTATCTCTTGAGCCACGGCTAAAAACTTGCCCTCTTCAGCGCGAAAAATCCTGTCTGGCAAATCACGCCTGACCATCGGTTTATTAGTCGGAATAGCCAAAACATCCAAATTATAAATTTTGTGGAATTCTTCCTGTTCAGTCTTGGCTGTGCCGGTCATGCCGGATAATTTATCATATAAGCGAAAGAGATTTTGAAAAGAAATAGTAGCTAAAGTTATACTCTCCCTTTTAACCTCAACCCCCTCTTTGGCTTCAATCGCCTGATGAAGCCCTTCTGAATATCGCCGGCCAAACATCATTCTGCCAGTGAACTCGTCAATGATTACTATTTCACCATCTTTGACAACGTAATCTTTATCTTTTTTAAAAAGAGCATGAGCTTTTAAGGCTTGCTCTAAATGATGAACTTGTGAAATTCCTCCCCGCTCATAAATATTCTTCACCC
This sequence comes from Patescibacteria group bacterium, assembly GCA_018830605.1. GTDB lineage: Bacteria > Patescibacteriota > UBA1384 > JAHJRZ01 > JAHJRZ01 > JAHJRZ01. The sequence continues at coordinate 4,928 of JAHJRZ010000020.1, forward strand.
CAAGCATTCCTTCCATCTTTTTAATGCCGGAATCAGTCAGAGTGGCGGCTTTGTCTTTCTCGTCAACATTGAAGTCTATATCTTCCTTCAAATTCGGGACGAGCAGGGCAAAACGCCGATATAGATCAGCTGATTCCTCGGCTGGAGCAGAAATAATAAGAGGAGTCCGCGCCTCATCAATCAAGATCGAATCAATCTCATCAACGACCGCATAATTCAACTCTCCCTGGACTAAATCATTAAGATTTTGAACCATATTATCCCGCAGATAATCAAAGCCAAACTCATTATTAGTGCCATAAACAACATCACAGGCATAAGCTTCTTTTCTAGTGCAAGGCACCAAGTTTTCCACATCGAGATGTAATTCAGCTTCCAGCTCCCAGCTGTCAGCTGCCAGCTGTTTGCTGCGTGCTGGCTGCTGTTTGTCTGGCGAAGCCAGATCTCGCTTCGCGAGACTGTTTGCTGCTTCATCGTAGATGAAACTAATATTTTGCTGCTGGATAACACCAACAGATAACCCTAACAAATTGTAAATTCCTCCCATCCAAGAACCCTGCCAACGAGAGAGATAATCATTAACCGTCACTAAATGAGCTCCGCGGCCGGAAAGCGCATTCAAATACAAAGGCATGGTCGCCGCCAGAGTTTTTCCTTCACCCGTTTTCATCTCCGCAATTTTTCCTTCATGAAGAGTAATCGCTCCCATTAATTGCACATCAAAAGGACGTTGGGAAATTGTTCTTTGCGCCGCTTCACGAACTAAAGCAAAAGCTTCAGGCAGAATCTCATCAAGCGTCTCGCCTTTTTTAATTCTCTTTTTAAATTCTTTGGTCTTAATTTTAAAATCAGCTTCTTGAAGCTTCTTCATTTGCGGCTCAAGGGAATTGATTTGTTCGACCATCCTCTGGTAGCGAACCAGCTCTTTCTTGGTAGGATCGAATAAGTTAGCTAAAAAACTCATATTTTATTGGCGAAAATTACTAAGCGTTTTTCGATGGTTCCTGGCGGCCAGCAGGTGATCAAAGTTAAATCATAAGGCGCAGTTATCACCCAAATATCTGTTGGTTCAACTGTCTGTTGTTTGACGACGTTATAATTATAATCCTTGTCCTTATAATGAATAATAATTTTATCTTCGGACTTTAATTCATTCAAATTTTTAAAGACCTGCTTAAAGGCGCCCGGATCATCAGCATAATAATTGGAGTGGCCAAAGATTACCACATTTCCTTTTTCATCTGGCTTAGCTGTGCCTGACATCTGGGCTACCCCGCGCTGGAGTTCTGCAAAATAAATCTTTTTGTCAGAAGCGTCAACCTCGGAAATAACGGGCGCATTAACCGATATCTTATCGATCTTTAAGAAAAAATCTCCCTCATTAAAACTGATTTGCGGTAGATTCGATTCGCTCGCTTGATCCCCAGGATTATTAATATCCGCTGAAACTTGAAATTTATTAAGAGCCAAAAAAACAGCCAAAAGACACAACAAAAAAGCAAAAAGGGCCAGCGCTAATTTTTGGCGGTAATTATTAAGCTTTAATCTCTTTAAAACCGCAATATTTTTGTAAAACTTTGGGAATAACAATTGATCCGTCCTTTTGTTGGTAATTTTCTAAAATGGCAATAATCATTCTGCCAATAGCGACCGCAGTGCCATTAAGGGTGTGCAAGTATTTGTTTTCTTCTTTGGTTTTATACTTGATATTTAATCTTCTCGCCTGAAAATCAGTGCAATTCGAGGTAGAGTGGGTCTCGCGATATCTCTTCTGCCCCGGCATCCAGGCTTCAAGGTCATACTTTTTGGCCGCGGGCAAGCCCAAGTCAGCCGTGCACATCTTAACAACTTGATAAGGAATTTCTATACTTCGCATTATTTTTTCTTCGAGAGAAAGCAAATATTCTAATTCTTTTTCCGACTCTTCCGGCTTAACAAAAGAGAGCATCTCCACTTTATCAAACTGATGCACCCGCAAAATTCCTTTGACATCCTGGCCATAACTTCCGGCTTCGCGCCGAAAACAGGTCGAGAAGGCGGCATATCTTTTTGGCAGTTCCGACCCCGCCAATATTTTATTTTTATAATAGGCCAAGACCGAGTGCTCGCTTGTGCCGACCAATACTTGGGGTGTATCTCTTAAATAAAAAGAATCATCGCTCCCGGCTTCATAATAACCAGTTTCGCGCGCCACCTCATTTTTGAGCATCACCGGCGGGATAATGGGGATAAATCCTTCTTTGATTAATAATTCCAAGGCAAAATTAATTAACGCAAATTCCAGCACCACTGCCTGATTTTTAAGATAAACAAATCTTGAGCCGGAAGCAACGGCCGACGCTTCCGTATCGATCAAGTCAAGCGCTCTGCCGAGCTCAAGATGGTCTTTGCCTGTTTTAAGAGTAATTTTACCCCACTTTTTTATCACTTCATTTTGACTTTCATCTTTGCCGACTTTGACATCTGGCGAAGCCAGATTTGGCACTTTAAACATCAAGTTTCTAAATTCTTTTTCAACTTTATTCAATTTTGGTTCAAGCTTTTTGAGCTCTTTTTTTATTTCTTTTGCTTTTGAGATTTCTTCTCGGCTTAATTTTTTTTGTAGAGCGCGCAA
>JAHJRZ010000002.1 GCA_018830605.1 Patescibacteria group bacterium
CTCTTAAGAAAGGAAATAAAAAACGGGCGTCGTGAGACAATTTTGGGAATGACCCAGAATCAATCTCAGGGCGCCCGGACGGATGAAGAGTTGAGTCGGGTTGGCTCGACCCGTGTCTTTCTTGATGTCATTTGGTCTCTTTTGTCAGCTCTGCGAGGAGCGCTTGGATTTGTGTTGTATCTTCCGCACATAGGGGTACAACCCGAATGTTCGGATCCATTCGTTGAATGACTGCCTTGAAGTTATCGGCATCTATCCATCCAGTCAGATAATCAAATACGATGACATCCGCCGCTTGTTTTGCCACTAATTCCCTCGTCGCTCGCACTGAAGGGGTAAAGTAGACAAGAGCAATGTCCGGGGATGACATAGCACATACTATCTCAACTACTGTAGTAATGAACAGCTCATCCCCCACAAAAAGCACTCGCTTCAATCTTTCTTTGGACGATGCTGTGGCCGGCTGTGGCCGGACGGCAGTATCAGTGGCACTCATCCTTCTCACGCTCCTTGTGAGACGTTATTATCCATTGCTTACTTATTAGTTTATAATAAATATCTTAAAAATCAAGAGAGCGGTGTGTTATAATATGTTTAGCGAAATAGTTTTTACTTTTTAATTTTTAGTTTTTAATTTATTACCGTGTTTGATAATTTTTTCAATTCCATCTCCCAGTTATCGAGAATTGATTTTTATGGTTTCTACAAGAGAATCGAGGTCTCGGTGACGAGCATTGATCCGCTTCATAATCCTTTAATCATTATTGATATTTTAATCTCGGCCATTCTTTTGTATTTTTTCTTGGTTTTTTTAAAGAAAATCCGGGTGCGCAACTTGGTTTTGGGGGCTGTCGTTTTGGTCGGTCTTTATTTATTAGCGAATTTTTTGGACTTGGCGCTTTTGGCATTTATTATTAAATATTTCGCCCTATTCTTGGTCGTGGTCGTGCCCTTTTTCTTGACGCCGTCAATGCGCCGGGCATTGGACAGAATTGAGAAAGAGATAAAAGGTATTCATCTTAAAGATATGAGCCGGCGCGAGAGGGAAGGAGTGATTGAAGAGATTAGCCGAGCCGTAACAATTTTAGCCAAAAAACGAGTTGGTTCTCTGATTATTTTGGAAAATAAGGATTTTTTCAAAAAACTTATTCAAACAGGTGAAAAGATTGAAGCCAAAGCAACCGCTGAATTTTTAACTTATATTTTTTTTCCCGGTTCGAGCTTGCGCGAGGGGGCAACAATTATTCGTGGCGACGAAGTCGTAGCCGCCAAGTGCATTCTGCCCAAAACCAAGAGGCGGCTTTATATGGATCATGTCAGCCCAAGAGATATGGCAGGGGTCGGTCTTTCAGAAATTTCAGATGCTCTCTGTTTTGTCACTTCTAAAGATCGCGGGGATATTTCCCTTGCTCATGAGGGAAGTTACATTAATAATCTCGACCCGGAACGAATTCCATATATTATTGAAACCCTTTTAGCTGGGAAAGAAATTGGGAAGAAAATAGATATTAAATAATCTAAAATGTTAAAGATAAAATCTAAAATTCACAGAGCAAATTTAAAATTTTAATTGTGATTTTTATCTTTTAAATTTTAGATTTAAAATTATGTTCAAGTATTGGTATCTAAAATTACTTGCTCTTATTCTGGCCATAATTTTGTGGTTTGTGGCTTGGGGCATGTCTTCAGCCACGAAAGAGATTAAAACTGTTCCGATTGAAGTAAAAAATCTTAAAGGTGATCTTGCTTATGCTCTTGATAATTACCAAGTAGATATTAAAGTGGTGGCTAAAAAAGATAAGCTTGATAATCTTAAAGCGGAAGATTTTACGGTCAGTATAGATCTTGGAAATTGGGAGAAGGGAACTTATAACCAAGAACCGGAGATTAAGAGTCCGAGCGGGGTTGAAGTAATTTCTGTCAGCCCGGATAATTTTATTGTGCGCATTGAAGACAGGGCAGAAAAAGAAGTGGGGCTCTCAACTAAGATTGAAGGGCTGCCGGCAGACGGTTATCTAGTCGGCAGTTCCCAAGTCAAGCCAGAGAGGGCGACCGCCTCTGGGCCCAAGAGCGAGATTGAGAGTTTAAACAAAGGGACGATCAAGATTGCGCTTTCAGGAGAAAAAGAGAGCTTTAACCGCGATTTAAAGATTTTTGCTTTGGACTCGCAAGGCCGAGATATTCCTTCAATTTCTTTTAAGCCCCAGAAAGTTCAAACCTCGCTCTTCATCTTTTCCGGCTCCAATAATAAAGCGGTCGGTATCAAACCCAAAATTTCAGGCACCCCTCTGGCTGGTTATTGGATTTCGGGTGTCTTGACTCTTCCTTCAACCATAATTATTAATAGCGACTCTGAATTACTTTTAGGGATTGATTCGATTGAGACCTCAATTTATGATATCACCGGATTAAGCAAGAATAAGGAAGGGGCAGTCAGTTTGATTTTTCCGCCCGGCGTCTCTTCAATTGAGAATATTAAAGAAGTTAAGATTCGTTTTGAGCTCTCTTCTATTGAGATGACGAGGGAGCTTTACGGCTCGATCAATTTTATTAATACTCCTCTTAGCCGGCGCGTCACCAGAATTAATTCAGAGAATATCCGCGTCATCATTTCTGGGCCGTTGAATCTGACTCGGACCATGACTTCTTCGGATATTAAGATTGAGATTGATTTAACTGGCAAAGAAAAAGGAGAGAGCCGGATAGAATTGAAAACAGATAATATTAAAGTCCCGGAAGGGATTGGCGTGGTCAGCTTTTTGCCAAATGTAATTGAAATCACAATCGAATGATTTCAATTTTAAAAATAAAATCTAAAAGATAAAAATCACAATTAAAATTTTAAATTTGCTCTGTGAATTTTAGATTTTAGATTTGAGATTTTAAATTAGTTTTGTGCTATAATGTAAGAAAAGGAGGAGAGTGTCAGATTTTGGTTTGAATTTTGAAGATCTCGGTTTAACCCCGGATGAGAAGGGGCTGGAGCCGGAAGAGAAGAAAGATAAGCTTGATTCTCTGTCGCATCAGAAAGCGGTTAAAGATTTAATCCGTAATTTGCGGCTGGGTAAAAAAGGCGATAAGCTCGCCGCCGCTTGGCAATTATCAAAAGTTGAGGGAGATGCGGCCGTTGTCAATAGCTTGGTCAAAGAGCTCCATCATCTGCGGGACGAGGATGTTTTGTTGGAGATTATCTCCGCTCTTGGGCACTTGGCCGATGAATCGTCAATCAAAGCGCTCGTTTCAGTTTTATCGTCAAGCGAGAGTACTCATTTACGGCGCAAAGCGGCTTGGGCAATCTCTAATATGAAAAAATCAGACAAGGCGCTGGGCGCCTTAGAGGCGACGATGCTCTCTGATTCCTCGCCGGAAGTAAGAGTTGAGGCGGCTTGGGGAATTGGCAATCTAAATAATCCCAAAGCGACCGGATCATTAGTTGATGTTTTGATTGCCGACCAGTCGCGGCCGGTGAGAAAAATGGCGGTTTGGGCTTTGGGCGAGGTGGGGGAGAAGGAAGTGATTGAATTTATTGAGCGGGCGCTTGAGGGCGATCCTGATCCGGAGGTGAGGCGGGAGGCGGCTTGGGTCTTGGGCCGGAAAAAAATCAAGGAAGCCAAGACCGCTCTCTCCAAAGCGCTCTATTTAGAGCACGATAAAGAGGTTATCAAAATGATTATTTGGGCGCTCGGAAAAATGGAAGACGAGACGATTGTTAAAGATTTTGAAGTGGTTTTTGGGGAGGACCATTATGGAGTTGAGGCGAAAAAAGAAGCGGCTTATGTTTTGGGACGGCTGAAGATCAAAACAGCCGCGCCCTTGCTTTTGGGCAAGTACAAAGATGCCGGCAAACAAGTCAAAGAAGTAATTTTGTGGTCCTTGGGCAAGATTGCTGATTATGATTCAATCTCAAAACTGCGCGGATTTTATAACCGCGAAAAAGATAAAGAATTAAAAGACGAGATTACTTGGGTGGTTAATGAAATAAAAGCCGCGAACTAATTTTCAATTAGCAATTTTCAATTTACAATAAATTTTCAATGACTCAATTTTCAAACACCGCGAGGCGGATTTTCTTGACAAATTTATGCTGATAGTTAATTATTATGTTAGGAGGTAAAAGCAATGACGAGGGTCTTGGGTCTGGCCGCTATTCACAACGGTCATCTCTTGATCTGTCGAAAGATAGATACTTGGATCCTACCTGGTGGCAAGACGGAAGAGAATGAAGACGATTTGGCCTGCCTTGAACGCGAACTTGACGAAGAAATGCCTGGGCTGCGCTCGACTCTCCCTCCCCTGAATAGACTTCAACTTCTTGGTTCGTTTCGCGGCACAACTCCTCATTCGGGCAAGCAAGCCGAAGTCATCGTCTATCTCGGGGAGACTACCTCTATGCCAGTTTTGACCTCTCGCGAGATTCTTGAAGCTGTTTGGACGGATAGTCCGGAAGAATTCGAACTTTCCGAGATTACTCGGAAAATTGTCCAACATCTTCGGCAACTAAGCCTGATCGGCCATTGAGATC
>JAHJRZ010000021.1 GCA_018830605.1 Patescibacteria group bacterium
AGATGCGAATCCGATGCGAATAGCAATGCTAATAAATGCGAATAATTAGCATAAATTCGCATCGTAATTAGCATGGAGATTAGCATTAAACATTATCAATGGATAAACCAATTAGAGCTGTTATCTTGGCCGCGGGCAAAGGTTTAAGAATGCCGGATTATGACTTACCCAAAGTCTTATATCCCATTGGCGGTAGGCCGATGATTAAGTATCTCTTAAAAACATTTGAAAAGATTGGCATCTTTTCTCCGATTATTGTCGTCGGCTATAAAAAAGAATTAGTGATGAAAGAATTGGGCAAGGATTATGAATATGCTGTTCAAGACGAGCAATTAGGGACAGCTCACGCTGTCCTTTCGGCCAAAGACGCACTTGCTTCTCATTCAGGATTAACTTTTATCGCTTATGGCGATATGCCTTTTTGGTCAACAAAAACTTTAGAAGGAATGATAGAACTTAAGACTCAAACCGGAGTGGTGCTGGTTATTGCCTCAGCCGAGGTCGGACCTGATTACGCTTACGGTCGAATTATCCGCGACAAAGACAAGAGAGTAATGGAAGTGGTTGAGGAAAAAGACTGCACTAAAGAACAATTGAAGATTAAAGAGACGAACGGCGGGCTGTATTTGGTTGATAATACTTGGCTTTTTGAAGCTTTGCAAAAAATTGGAACTCAAAACGCTAAAAATGAATATTATTTGCCGGATTTAGTGGCAATTGCGGTTTCAGAAGAAAGAGGGGTTGAGACTTATAAAGTTGAAAATCCCAAAGAAGCAATCGGGGTCAATGACGAAAAAAATATCAAGGCGGCCGAGGATGCGCTGGCTGAATTTGGATTGAACTCTAATGATTGATTTTTAATATTTTAGTTGTATTTTTTAGATTTTAGATTTTAAATTTAAAATTGAAATATGCGCAATTACAAGACCAAAGCCATTATTATCAAACAATTTGAGGTTGGCGAGGCGGACAGAATTATTTCTGTTTTTAGCCGTGATTTTGGATTAATTACTCTTAAAGCGCGCGGCGTTAGAAAAATCCTGGCTAAACTCAAAGGCCATTTGGAGCTTCTATCTTGCACTCAACTTGAGATACACAAGAGCAGATCTTCACTTGATACGATTATTGGTGCAGAAGCGATCAACCCCTTTAAAAAAATCCGCCAAAATCTGCGCTCTACCTCGCGCCTTTATTTAGTCTTGGAATTTTTGAATAAAATCCTGCCCGAAGGCGAGAGCCATCCTAAAATTTTTGATCGCCTGCTTTATCTTCTTAAAAGTTTGGACAAGAATAAAAATAAAGAGAGGCGGATCATCGTTATTACTTACTTCTGTCTTCAGGTTTTGCGCGAGCTTGGTTATTATCCCCATTTTCGTGAGTGTATAAAATGCCAAAAAGATCTTAAGAGGGGCAGTAATTTCTTTGATTTTTATGGAGCGGGCACGGTCTGTCGAGATTGCGGCGAGAGAGGAGCTTTTATCTCGGTTTCTGACCAGGCAATTGTTTTTCTGCGCTTTTTAATTGAAAATAAAAATATTTCTTTGCAAAAAATTAAGATCTCGCCTAAAGTTTCTTTTGAAGCTTATGCTTTGGTTGAGCGTTATCTTGAGACGACTATAGATTCAGAATTAAAGAGCAAAAAATTCGTTAAATTGATTGATTAATATCATGTTAACTTGGGTAGAAATTGATTTAGGGGCAATCAGAAATAACATCAAACGAATTAAAAAATACATCGGACCAAATGTTGGTTTGGCGGCGGTGATAAAATCGAATGCTTATGGCCATGGATTGGTTGAGGTGGCGGAAGTTGCTGTCAATGAAGGGACCGAATTTCTCTGTGTTGACAATATTTATGAAGCCAAATTAATTTCAAATTCTAAATCCAAAATCCTAAATCCTAAACAAACTCAAAATCCAAAAATCAGAAAACCAAAAATCTTAATACTCGGCGGCGTTGAAAGTGAGGATTTGCTCTGGGTGATTAAAAATAATATCCGTTTTGGAATTTTTAATCCTGAATTTACCAATAAAATCGAACGATCGTCGCAAAACGCTGGGGTTAGGGCGAAAGTACATATCAAGATTGATACTGGCATGCATCGGCTGGGAATTGATGCGGGTGATGCGGTCGAAGTAATAACTAAAATTAATAATAACCATAAAAATATTGAAATAGAAGGTTTGTGGTCACATTTTGCTGACAGCGGTAGCCGTGAAAATAAAAAATACACTTTAGAACAAATAAAAAAATTTTCAAATATTATTGATGGGCTTGAAAAAGAGGGGATTGAGATAAAATATAAACATCTCTGTAATTCATCGGGGACGATTGCCTTTCCCGAGGCTCATTTTGATTTAGTTCGTTCGGGAATTATTATTTACGGCATTTTCCCTTCAGATTTTGTCAAAAAGAAATATCAAAGACGATTAAGAATTAAGCCAGCTCTGACTTTCAAAACAAGAATTGTTGCTTTAAGGAATTTGTCAAAGGGAGAGAGAATTGGTTATGGATTGACTCACCGTTTGAAGTCGGATTCCAGGATTGCGATTCTTCCGGCAGGTTATAAAGATGGCTATGGAAGAAATTTATCAAATAAAGGTGAAGTGGTAATTAAAAATAAAAGATGTCCGGTCGTGGGCAGGATTTGTATGCGCATGATGATGGTCGATGTAAGTTCTGTGCCAGGGGTTAAATTAGATGAGGAAGCGGTTTTGCTTGGAGGCGATGACCATGCTAAAATAGAAGCAGATGAGGTGGCGGAAAAGATGGATACCATTTCCTATGAAGTAGTGGCGAGAATTGCTGAAAGCGTGCCGCGAATATATAAAAATTGAATTTATTTATGGTAGAAGAAAACGAAGACAGAATGCAGAAAATTGTTGCTTGGGCAAAGCGCCGGGCGTTTGTTTATCAATCAGCCGAAATTTACGGTGGTACGGGTGGGATTTATGATTTTGGACCTTATGGCGTTGAGTTAAAAAGAAATTTGCGCGAGTTTTTTTGGCAGCGTTTTGTTAAATCACGTGATGATATCGTGGGTTTAGATTCGGGAATTATTATGAAAGAGGCGGTCTGGCAGGCGTCAGGACATATTGGGCCAGGGTTTGCAGATCCTCTCTCGGAATGTAAAAAATGCCATCGGCGATTTCGGGCGGACGAAATCGCCAGCACCCAGCACCCAGCACCCAGCACCCAGCTGGAAGCTGGCAGCCGAAAGCTGATAGCTGGATATAAATGCCCAAACTGCGGCGGGGAGCTGACGGCGCCAAGGATGTTTAATATTTTAGTTAAGACGTATCTTGGACCGGCAGAGGATACCTCGTCAGTCGCTTATCTACGCGGCGAAACAGCCCAGGGAATGTTTGTTAATTTTAAAACTATTTTAGAGACAACCAGGGTTAAAATTCCTTTTGGCATTGCTCAAGTTGGAAAAGCGTTCCGCAACGAGATTACTCCCGGTAATTTTATTTTCCGCACTCGCGAGTTTGAGCAGGGAGAGATTGAGTGGTTTATAGACCCCGAAGACAAAAAGAAATCACCTGATTTTTGGTTTGAGACTTGGGCGAATGAGTGGATGCAGTTTTTTATTGACTTAGGTCTTGATAAGAAAAATTTGAAATTCAGGCCCCATAAAAAAGAGGAATTGGCTCATTATTCTAAGGCGACGACTGATGTGGAGTATAATTTTCCTTTTGGCTGGGATGAGCTGGCCGGCATTGCCAACCGTACTGATTTTGATTTAACTAACCACGAAAAGAAATCGGGTAAGGATATGAAATACTTTGATGAAGCGTCAAAAAGAAAATACATCCCTTATGTAATTGAACCGACCATGGGAATCGACCGAACAATTTTAGCTCTGATGTGCGATGGTTATACAGAAGAAAAAGTGAAAAATGAGACAAGGGTCGTCTTTAAGATTAATTCTACGCTCGCCCCAGTCAAAGCTGCCATTCTGCCTTTAGTCAAAGATAAAAAATTAATTAAGATAGCCCAAAAATTATATAAAGAAATAAAAGAAGCAGGCGTGGTAGTCGAGTATGATGAATCTGGGACGATCGGCCGCAGATATCGCCGTCAAGATGAGATCGGCACTCCTTGGTGTGTGACCCTCGATTTTGACTCTCTTAAAGACAAAAAAGCAACGATCCGCGATCGGGATACTTTAAAACAGGAGAGAGTCAAGATTGCTGAAATAAAAGATTGGTTGGTTGATGAATTAAAATGTTAATATCAAATATCAAATAAAAAATATCAAATAATTAATATTGAATTTTTCCCCATCGTTTTCGTCCGATCGAGCGAAAATAGTGGGGATTTTATTTTGGATTTGTAATTTTGAATTTGTTTGATATTTGTGATTTGTTATTTGTTATTTCCCCACATAGTGGGGCTCTGTGGATAAATGTGGGGATAACAGGTAAGATTTTGGGGGTATTTACATTTACAATTTTAAATGTAAAATATTAAATATAAAAGATGAACGAAGAAATCAAAGAAAATCAGGTAAAAGAGGGGATTGAAGCGCATCAGAAGCTTAAGCAGGGATGGAGTAATTTTGCAGAAAAAAGAGATGTGATTTTTTTGGGCGAGTACCGGCACAAGATTGACGCCAAAGGGAGATTAGCCCTGCCAATTAAATTTCGGGAAGAGTTTAAAGAAGGTGTGGTAATTACGCGTGGCCTGGAGAATTGCCTTTTTGTTTATTCTAAAAATGATTGGCAGGCTTTGGCAGAAAAAATTTCTAAACTTCCTTTATCACAGTCAAACGCCAGGGCCTACAGCCGGTTTTTGCTCGCCGGCGCAGTTGATGGGGAACTTGATAAGCAGGGCAGAATAATTATGCCTTTGTACTTGCGCCAATTCGCCGGCTTAAAAAACAAAGTGGTAATTACTGGGATTTATAATCGTCTGGAAATCTGGTCGCGAGGCCGATGGGGAAGATATAAGAAAAATGCCGAGGAAAACAATTCAGAGATTGCCGAAAAATTATCAGATTTAGGAATATAAAAATTCGAATGCAAAGAGGAGGGCATTTGAATGGGTAGATTTTTTACCTTGACCAATGCAAAAAAGAATTTTAACGGCCTAGAGCGCCGCCGCACGATTAATCTCAAAAGCGGCGCCGGTCCGACCTCATTAAAATTTTTGACGATTGCTGTTTTAGCGGTGCTCTCTCTGCTATACCTTGTTCAAGCCAATCGTTCAGCTACTAAGGGTTATTCTTTGAAAGCTCTGGAAGAAGAGAGGACCAAGATTGAGGCGCAGAACGAACGTTTAGAAGTTGAAGCGGCCAGGCAAAAATCAATTTCTGAAATTGAAAACAAGACCAAAGATTTGCAGATGGTGCCAGTTGATAAAGTAGAGTATGAGTGAGTTAAATAATAATGATTATCCAGAAAAGCGGATTACTTCGCTTTTTTTTATTTTGGTTGTGGTGGCTATTGTCGTCTTTATCCGCCTTTTTCAGATCTCGGTTCTGGAGAATAAAAATTATCTTGCCCAAGCTGAATCCCAACACAAGATTATTGAGGAGGTTCCGGCGCATCGCGGCAAAATCTTTACTTCAAGCTATAATTCAAGCGATACCTATGAATTGGCGACCAATCTTACTCTCTATGCTCTAACCGCAGTGCCCAAGCAGATCCAAGATAAAGAGAGGGCGGCCGAGGAGATTGCTAAACTTTTGTTTTTAGACAAGAACGCGATCTTAGAAAAAATTAAAGGAACTGATGCTTACATTCCGCCTCTGGCCCATAAGCTCTCGCTCGAACAGGCGGACGCGATTGAAAAATTAGACCTCAAAGGAATTTATATTTCACCCGAAGAGTGGAGATATTATCCGGAGGGCGATTTGGCGGCGCACATTATTGGTTATGTTGATACCGAGGGCAAGGGTAATTACGGAGTTGAGGGTTATTATAATCAGGAGCTTTCCGGAGACTCCGGCGCTTTTTTTGCGGAAAAAGATGTCAAGGGAAGATACATCCAAATCTCGGCTAAATCCGACCCCCAAGACGGAACGGACTTGGTCTTGTCTCTTGATCGTTCGGTCGAGCATTATGCCGAGGATCTAATTAAAGAATCGGTTAAGAAGTACGGAGCCAAGGGAGGCCAGATCATTGTGATGGATCCTTCCACTTTTGAGATTATTGCCATGGCATCTGATAAGAGTTTTGATCCAAATAACTACGCTCAAGAAGCCCAAGAAAAGACGGTTGATATTTTTGCTAATCCCAATACTGCCAAGGCCTACGAGCCGGGCTCGGTCTTAAAGGTAATGACTATGGCCGGCGGATTAGATTCTGGTTCGGTGACAGCGGCAACCGAAGAGACCTTTCCGGCTTTTATTGAGATTCAGGGACATAAAATCTGGACTTGGGATAAGAAAGCGCACGGCAAGGAGAATATGACCCAAGTCTTGGAAACATCAAATAATGTGGGCATTATTTTTGTCCAGCAGCGCATGGGCAAGTCGACTTTTTATGATTATTTCCGCGATCGTTTTGGTTTTGGCGAGAAGACGGGGATTGATCTTGATTCAGAATCAGCAGGCAAGCTCGTGTCCTTAAAGCAGATGCAGGATGTTGAGGCGGCCAATATTGCTTTTGGCCAGGGCATTGCCGCTACTCCTCTGCAGGTTGTTGCTTCTTTTGCCGCCATTGGAAATCAGGGCAAGATGTTTGAACCCCATATAGTTAAAGAAATTATTGAGCATAAGGGGGATAAAAAAGAGATAAAAGATATTAAGCCAAAATTTGTGCGCCAAGTTGTCTCTCCCGAGACCGCGGAGATTATTAAAACAATGATGGAGGATGTTGTTCTCTATGGCTATGGCAAGGAAGCCCAAGTCCCCGGTTATCGCATTGCCGGCAAGTCCGGGACAGCTCAAATCCCCGGTCCCGGGGGTTATTTGGAAGACAAGACGATTCATTCTTTTGTGGGTTTAGCTCCGGCAGAGGACCCGAAATTTGTTATTTTGGTCAAGCTTGATGAGCCGGCGACCTCGCCTTGGGCCTCATATACCGCGACTTCAGTTTTCAGTGAGATGGCGTCTTATTTGTTTAAGTATTATCAGATACCACCGAATAAATAATTTAAAATTTCAAATCTAAAAAATAAAATTCACAGATTAAATTTAAAATTTTAGTTGTGGATTTTACCTTTGACATTTTAGATTTTCAATGATAAAATACGCGCTATGAGAAAAATATTCCTAAAAATCCTGCAATTTAAATTAAAAATAATTGCCCAGCTATTTATTTTACGTTATAAGCCTAAAATTATCGGCATTACTGGTTCGGTCGGAAAATCTTCAGTCAAAGAAGCGATTTACACTGTTTTGTGCTCGAAATTTAAGGTTCGCCGCAATCTCGGCTCTTATAATAATGAAATCGGCGTGCCCCTGACTATTATCGGCGAGGAGTCGCCAGGATCGAATTTGTTAGGCTGGATAATTCTTTTTTTTCGCGCTCTTAAAAATTTTATTTATGACAAGGATTATCCCAAAATTTTGGTCTTAGAGATGGGAGTCGATAAGCCCCGGGACCTTGATTATCTTTTGAGTTTTATCAAGCCGAAAATCGCCGTGATTACTTCGATTGCTCCGGCGCATTTAGAGGCGATGAAGAGCGAAGAAGAGATTTACAAAGAAAAATCAAAATTGGCTTTAGGGCTTTCTCGGGGAGGGACAGCCATTCTTAATTTTGACGACGAACGTCTGCGCCGGCTGGGGCTCTCTCTCAAGCACAAGGTTCTTTTTTATGGCTTTGAAGATCAGGCACAGCTCTTTGCTTCAGAGATTAAGTATCAGAACAAGGGAATGATTTTTAATCTTAATTATGCAGGGAGCGTGGTGCCGGCAAGAATCAATTCTCTGGGCAGGGGCCAGGTCTTGGCCGCTCTGGCGGCTTGCGCCGCGGCTCTGACTTTAAAAATGGATTTGATTTCTGCCTCAAAAGAACTCTTAAAGATTAGGGGACTGAAAGGCCGGCTTAAAATTTTTAAGGGCAAAAAGAAGACCACTCTTATTGATGATTCTTATAATTCTAATCCGGCTTCAGCCAAATCGGGGCTGGAAGCGGCTGGAGCTTTAAAGGAGAATGGTAATTACCAAAGATTAGTTTTGATTTTAGGCGATATGCTGGAGCTGGGAACAATCTCCAAGCGCAGCCACATTAATCTTGGCCGGGAAGCAGCTAAAATTGCGGACGTCGTCATCGCCGTGGGCAGAGAGGCCAAAAATATTTCCTCTAATCTTTGGTTTCCTGACGCGAAAACCTTAAACAAAAAGATTTTATCAATCTTAAGGCCGGGCGACCTGGTTTTGATTAAGGGGAGCCAAGGTGTTAGAATGGAGAGAGTGAGTAGGGTGCTTTTAAGGGATAAAAGAGATATTAAAAGGCTGCCGCGTATGACAGGATACTGGACGGGGAAATAATTTGAAATGTCAAAGATAAAATTTAAAATTCACAGAGCAAATTTAAAATTTTAATTGTGGATTTTATCTTTAAGATTTTAAATTTAAAATTGAATCATGGAGACTATCAACCTTGAAATTGACCAGCTGATGACCTTGTTTTTTTATGTTTTTTTCGCTTTTATTATAGCGATGCTCTTGACGCCGATTCTCTCCCATTTTCTTTATAAATACCGGGTCTGGAAAGAGATAAAACAGGATGCTATCACCGGAGAGAAGCTCAAGTATTTTAATAAGATGCACGCCAAAAAAAAACATACGCCGACCATGGCCGGCATCTTAATTTGGCTGGTGATCGCTGTTATTACTCTTTGCTTTAATTATTCCCGTTCACAGACTCTTTTGCCTTTGTTTACCCTTATCACAGTCGCTATCCTCGGTTTAGTTGATGACTACATTAATATCCGCGGCGTGAGAGGAATTAGGGGAATAAATTGGAAGAAGAAGATGGTCTGGCTTATTATTCTTGGAGCCATTGGCGCCTGGTGGTTTTATAGCAAACTCGGCGGGGATTCGATCCAGATTCCCGGAGTCGGGGCTTGGATCATCGGCTGGTGGTACATACCTTTATTTATCTTTATTTTTATCTCTTCAGCCAATGCGGTCAATATTACTGACGGATTGGATGGTCTGGCGGGAGGACTTTTGGCTCTTGCCTTTGGCGCTTTCTCCATTATAGCTTTAGTTCAGGGGAATTTGGGCTTGGCTCTCTTTTGCGGCACAGTCGTAGGCGCGGTACTCGCTTATACTTGGTTTAATATTTACCCGGCGCGGTTTTTTATGGGGGATACGGGCTCTTTGGCTTTGGGCGCGACCTTGGGAGTGGTGGCCATGCTTTCTAATTCGATTATTGTTTTAATAATTATCGGCCTTGTTTTTTTTATTGAACTCGGCTCATCTGCCTTGCAGATTTTTTCCAAAAAATTATTCAAGAAAAAGATCTTTCTCTCTGCGCCAATCCATCATCATTTTGAGGCCCTGGGTTGGCCCGAGACCAAGGTGACGATGAGATTTTGGGTCATCGGCGCGGTCGCCGCCGTCATTGGACTGGCCATCGCATTGATTGGGAGAGGATAGACCTAAATTTATATTTTTTAAAAATAGCCAAAAGTGGCTATTTTTTATTGACAAACTAAATGTTGTGTGGTAATTTGCAAACAGCAAACGAACCTGAACAATTAGGTAAAATCAAGTGGCTTTGGTCACTACAACAAACCGCCGAGTGTCATCGGCAACACAGGAGGAGAGTCTCATGCTCAAGAAGCGTGGCGTGCGCCTTGGTCTTCTTCTCGTTCTCGTCGGCTTTGCCGTCTTGCTCACTGCTTTCAG
>JAHJRZ010000003.1 GCA_018830605.1 Patescibacteria group bacterium
ATCGAGCTGTTGGTGGTGATCGCCATCATTGCCATTCTGGCGGCGATCCTCTTCCCGGTCTTTGCTCGCGCGCGTGAGAAAGCGCGGCAGACGAGCTGTCTCAGCAATGTGAAGCAGATCGTCCTCGCCACCCTGATGTACGTCCAGGACTACGACGAGAAACTGCCCAAGCACTGCCGAATGGGGCCCTGGCCCGCCCCGCTTAACCAGTGCCCCCACAACGTCAGCGAGACCTACGTGAAGAACCTCCAGCTTTTCCAGTGTCCCAGCGACGGACGAGTCTTCAGACCGAATGCCGCCGACATCCACATCTGGAACAACCGCGGCGGCTCGCGGAGCTACTGCTTCAACCTGATGCTTGACTACCTGATACTGGCGCAGATCGAAAAGCCCGCTCAGACCCCGATCTGGGCAGACGGAATCGGCAGGGGCTGGATGGCGCCGATGCACAGATGCATCGGCTTCAGGGACCTTGGCGCGACGGCCGTCTGCGCCCACAAGTATGCGAGCATGGAGCCGCGCCACAATGAGGGCGCCAACCTCGCATTCGTAGACGGGCACGCGAAGTGGTACAAGGGCGACGGCATTATCGCCGACTTCCGGACAGGCGCGCTGCTGCCCAAATGACCGCAAGTGGGGAAAATGGTGTCAAGTCCATTTTCCTTAAGTGCGGCACTTTCTGGGCCCGCAAATAGCCACGTCGGTCGGATGCCGCCACCTCCGCCCATCGACCTCACCCTCCCGTTAGGGAAGCACTATGTGCAACCCTCCCGGGAGTTTTTTTATTGAATTACAGGACTTACGCAAATAACCTAATACTGTCATTGCGAGGAGGTCATAGACCGACGAAGCAATCTAGGGATGACGAGATTGCCACGACCGCCTGCGGCGGCCTCGCAATGACATTGTGCGTAAGCCCCCTCGAATTAGAAAGTTTTTGGCAGTGTCTCTTTCAAAAATTATGGTATAATTTGAATGATGAAATTTTTTAATATATTTAAGAGAAAAAGGAAGCCCAAAAAAGCTCCTGTTATTGATAAAAGGCCTATTTGGATAGTACTAATATTGTTATTGGTGGGAGGTTATCTTATTTTTATCTTTTCGCGCAGTTTATGGCGTAATTATGAAATTAATAAGGAGATTTTGAATCTTCAGACGGATATTGATGATTCAAAGATAAATCAGGATTATTTGGAGAATTTAATCTCTTATTATCAAACTAAAAGTTTTGCGGAGAAAGAAGCGCGGGGAAAGCTGGGCTTAAAAAAAGAAGGAGAGATGGTTCTGGCTTTGCCTCGTCAAGGAGTTGTGGAAAAGAAAGAAGAGATAGAAGGAGAGAATAGGGGTCCCCAAGAGAAGACTAACGCCGAAAAGTGGTGGAAATTTTTCTTCAAATATTAAGAATTCTTAAATATACAGGTTGCAATTAACTTAAACCTGTGATATATTTTTAGTTGCGTTGCGGGGTAGAGCAGTAGTAGCTCGTCTGGCTCATAACCAGGAGGCCGAGGGTGCAATTCCCTCCCCCGCTATGCCAGTATAGCTCAGTGGTAGAGCAGAGGCATCATAAGCCTTGTGTCGTAGGTTCGAATCCTGCTACTGGCATTAGGATCAAAAATCGTGGCCGCGCAAATTACAAAATACAATGAATAATTGTTCCAAAACCTTTATCTATCTTATCATTTTAGCGTTTATTATCACTTCAGTTTATGCTTTGAGGGGTTATTTAGATCCCAAGAGAGATGAGGTTTCATTAAGTGTTCTTTCGGAGCAGGTGAAAAATCAGGAGGTGAAGAAAATTTTAGTTAACGGCAATAGCCTTGAGATTGAACTTAAAAACGGCAAAAAAGAAGTCTCTGCTAAAGAGGATAGCGTCTCTTTGAGCGAGTATGGGATTAAACCATCTGATGTTGAGATTAGCGTTAAAAATGGCGAGTCAGCCACTCTTTGGATTGGCTTGATTTCGGGCATCCTGCCGATTCTCTTGATTGGCGGTTTTATTTGGTTTATTTTTCGCTCGGCCCAGTCAGGGAACAACCGCACCTTATCTTTTGGTAAAATCCAAACCAGATTTTTTAATAATAAAGGCAAGAAGAAGACGACTTTCAATGATGTTGCCGGTTTAAAAGAACCAAAACATGAGCTGGAGGAGGTGGTTGAATTTTTAAAAAATCCAGGCAAGTTTTACAAACTTGGGGCAGAGATTCCCAAGGGGGTTCTGCTTCTCGGACCCCCGGGCGTTGGTAAAACCTTATTGGCAAAAGCTGTCGCGGGTGAGGCGAGTGTTCCTTTTTTCTCAATTTCCGCTTCCGAGTTTGTGGAGATGTTTGTCGGCGTGGGCGCGAGTGTTTCGGCTGACACCCCAATTTTGGTTAGAGATGAACAAAAAGGGACAAAACTTCTTCTAATTGCTAATTTTGTTGATCAGTATTTTAAGGAGGGTAAAGAAGGTTATTGTCCGACGCCAGAAATTGCAACCCTTGGCTTTAAAAGACGAAAGACCGGTTTTAGGGGCGAAAATGGCAAAAAAATGTTTTTTGGCTCAAGCGTTTGGAAAAATATAAAAGGGGTCTATCGCCATAGAGTAGATCATATTTATGAAATTGAATATTTAGGCGGGAGGATTAGAACGACGGGCGACCACAGTATTTTTGTTCGAGAAAAAAATATGATTAGAGCTAAAAGAGTTGATGAACTTCAAAAAGGAGAGATTTTGGTTAATCTGCCATTTAAAGTGAGAAGTATTTTCTTGAAGAATGTCGGTACAACTCATAAAGTTATGGCTCATCATTTTGCAAAAACAAAAGAAAGATATTTAGAGATTTGGCGAGAGGATAAAGAGTTGATAAACAAATATGAATATTCTATTGCCAATATTGGCGTCTTATCGCAAGCAAAAATTGCGCAAAAAGTCGGGGTCTCTCAGGCGACAATTGGCCATTGGCAGAACCGTATCCATAAGCCTCAAAGAATTTCCGTTGAAGTTTTTAAGTCACTTAAGAATTTGCCACAGAAAGTTAGAATAACTCCAGAGCTTCTGCGTCTTTTTGGTTATTATTTAGCCGAAGGCAGAGCGACTAAATATTTTATTGAATTTACATTTGGTATTCATGAGAGAGACTTGCAAAATGATTGTGCTCAATTGATAAAAAATATTTTTAATCTCGAACCGAGAGTTAAAGATTATCAAGAATACTCGACGACTAGGATAGCTATCTCTTCGGTTGATTTAGCGAGATTCTTTCGAGAATTATTCGGCACGGGAAGCAAAAAGAAACATCTGCCAGATTTTGTTTGGGATTTAGATTATGGAGAATTTCTGTCTTTGCTCGAAGGTTGGTCAAAGGGGGATGGTTATATCACCAAAGAAGGCAAGCTTTCAGTTGCTTCAGTCTCAAAGCAGTTGATTTTAGAGATGAATTGGCTCTGTGCTATGCACGGATTAAAGGCAGGGATTAGAAAATCAAAGCAAAAAGCTGGGCGCATTATTAATAAAAAACCCCTTCCGGCGGGTGTTTATTATGATTTAATTATTGGCGCGACGACTAATCCTTTTTTCAAATCTAACTCGCCTCAAAAACAATTCAAAAAACCTGTTATCAAAAAAATTACAAAGATGAAGTATAAAGGATTTGTCTATGATCTTTGTGGGGCAGAGAATGAGGCCTTTTTTGGCGGGGAGAAGCCGATTCTTTTGCACAATAGCCGCGTTCGGGATCTTTTTGATAAAGCGAAAAAGAATTCTCCGGCGATTGTTTTTGTTGATGAATTGGATGCGGTCGGCAGGCAGAGGGGAGCGGGGCTCGGCGGTTCGCATGATGAGAGAGAGCAGACCTTAAATCAAATTTTAGTGGAGATGGATGGTTTTGGCACGGATACTAATGTCATCGTTATGGCGGCCAGCGTGAGTGGTGAGACGCCGGTTTTAGTAAAACAAAACGGAGAAATAAAATTGCGTTCCATCTCGAAGATTATTGATACTTACTATAAAAAAGAAGGAGAAGAAGGAGAAATAACAATTGATGATCTAAGTGTTTTGGGTTTTGAAAATAAGAGATCTGATAATCTTTTTTTAAAGAATAATCTTTATTTTAGAGAGAGCAGTTTCAAAAAAGTAAGAAGCGTCTTCCGTCACAAAGTGGATGAAATTTATGAGATAAAACATCAAGGCGGTACGATTAGGACAACCGGCAACCATTCTCTTTTTGTCGCTACCAGCCAAGGATTAAAAACCAAGCCAGCAGATAAACTCAGAAAAGGAGATATTCTCATTAATCTTCCTTATAAAGTTAATAGAACACGAAGGGGCCTAAAAGATATCAGAGCTCATAATTTTGCGGACAACTTCCATCTGGAATTAGATGTTTGGAACACGATGTTTAAGGAGTTTGAATCAGAAAGGATAGCTTATCAATTTGCTCTGGCCAATGGGGGCGAGCTCTCTCAATCTAAAATTGCCGATCTTGTCGGTTTCTCACAAACAACAATTTCTAAATGGCAGAGAAGATTAAGACTGCCTCGGGGCATCTCATTAAATTATTTTAAAGATAAAGAAAGAATTCCGGCAAAAATTAAAGTAACTCCGGAATTTTGCAGACTTTTGGGATATTATGTGGCTGAAGGATACGCCAGAAAAGAGGTGGATTTTTGCTTTAATCTCAACGAAAAAAGTAAAATTAAAGATCTCGAAAGTTTAATGGAAAAAATTTTCAATCTGCGGCCGGACAAAGAAAGAACTATCACACCTAATGCGATAAACATCATTTATTATTCAAAGCCAATTGCCAATTTGTTTATTTCTCTGTGCGGAAAAGGGGCTCGAAAAAAACATCTTCCCGCATTTCTTTTTGAAGCTCCATTTAAATATTTTCAAGAATTTTTTAGAGGTTGGGCTGAGGGAGACGGCTATCTTGGCCAAAAAGGCAAACTTGAAATAACTTCGGTTAGTAAGCAGCTGATATTGGAGGCCAATTGGTTGTCTCGGATGCATGGTTTAATTAGTTACATTAATTGTTTTAGCACTAAAGAAGGCCGAAGAATAAAAGGCGGCAAACCTCTTGAGAGTAGCACGGCTTTTAAATTAGGGTTTGGTAAAAAAAATAATCCTTTTAAATCCAATTTAGAAGAAAGATTGAGTGCTTCTACTTGTCGGACTATTGTGAAATCTGTAGAGAGGTTAGATTATCAAAGTTATGTCTATGATTTTTGTGGTTGTGATAACGAAGCTTTTTTCGCTGGCGAGAATCCAATTTTGGCTCACAATACGAACCGTCCGGATGTTTTGGATCCGGCGCTCTTGCGTCCGGGCAGATTTGACCGCCGGGTGATTTTGGATCTGCCGGATATTAAAGAGAGGGAAGCCATCTTAAAGATCCATTCAAGGAATAAGCCGCTTTTTGATGATGTTAATTTTGAAGATATCGCTAAAACCACCCCTGGATTTTCCGGGGCGGATCTTGAGAATTTAATGAACGAAGCAGCAATTCTCGCGGCGCAAGGCGGCAAGAGTAAGATCTATCAAGAAGATATTGAGCATTCAATTGAAAAAGTGATGCTCGGGCCAGAGAGAAGAAGCCATCTCTTATCCAAAAAAGAAAAACAGATCACCGCTTATCACGAAGCAGGCCATGGCGTCGTGGCGCATCTTTTGCCTAAGGCTGATCCGGTGCATAAAATCTCGCTTGTTTCTCGCGGTATGGCCTTGGGCTATACTTTAAAATTGCCGACTGAAGATAGAAAAATACATTCCAAAAGCCAGTTCCAAGATGAGTTGGCGTCACTTTTGGGCGGTCGGGCAGCAGAGAAATTAATTTTTAATGAAATGACAACCGGCGCGCAGAATGATTTGCGCGAAGCAACTAAATTGGCGAGAAAAATGATTAAGCAATTTGGCATGTCAAATTCCTTGGGACCGGTGGCTTATGGCGAGAACGAAGAGCTGGTCTTTTTAGGCAGGGAGTTGGGCGAGCACAAGAATTATTCAGAGGAGACAGCCTCCAAGATTGACCGTGCCGTCTTAAATATCATTACTGCTGCTGAAGGAAGAGCAAAAAAGGTTTTAGCCAAACATAAAAGTGAACTTAAAAAAGTTACCGACAAGCTTTTGAAAGACGAAACGATTAATAAAGCTGAATTTGAGGCTATTTTTAAAAAAGAATCGAGTAGGGGAGAGCTGGAAAAAGTTAAAAGTTAAAATCTAAAAATTAAAAGTTTAGATATTCGTCTTATTCTTAATGTTGACCTATTTGTCATCTTATAAGTAAACAACTTTTAAATTTTAGATTTTATTTTTTAAATTTTATCACTCCCCTATTATTTTTTTTAAAAAAAATTAGCGAGTTGTTTTTTAGGTTTGAATCATCTAAAATTAAATTATTATGTTTGATTTTATCAGAAGGAAATTTACGACGCGCAACTCAGTAGCTATGGCTTCGGTTTATCTTGCTTTCTTTGCTCTCCTCTCAAGGATTTTGGGAATATTTAGGGATAGAATTTTTGCCGCTAAGTTCGGTGCGGGCAACGAGCTTGATGCTTATTTTGCCGCTTTTCGCATCCCTGACTTTCTCTTTAATCTTTTGATTGTTGGGGCGCTCTCGGCGGCTTTTATCCCTGTTTTTACGCGGTATCTAACGCGTAATCGCGAAGATGAAGCCTTTAAAATTTCAAATTCGGTAACCAATTTGGTGGTTATCCTCTGGGTTGCGATTGCTTTAATCATTTTCATTTTTGCAAGGCCAATACTTGGTCTTTTAGTTCCCGGCTTTGATACCGAAAAATTAAGTTTAACCGTCTCTTTGACGCGAATAATGCTCTTGTCCCCTTTATTTTTTGGGATTTCGGCGGTTGCTGGTTCAATGCTCAATTCTTTTCGTCGGTTTTTTTCGTTTGCTCTCGCTCCAGTTCTCTATAATTTGGGTATAATTTTGGGGGCGATATTTTTGACTGGGAGATTCGGAGTCTATGGCTTGGCCATGGGCGTGGTGATCGGCGCCTTTTTACATATGTTATTACAGCAGATTAATGTTTATCTTTTAGGTTATCGTTACCGGGGGGTTCTTGATTTAAAGCATCCCGGAGTACGTCGCATTATTAAATTGGCCTTGCCGCGGATTCTTGGTATGGCGGTGGACCAGGTTAATCTATTTGTTCAGACCTTAATCGGCTCGCTCTTGATAGTTGGTACTGTCGCCGCTTTTAATTTTGCTAATAATCTCGCCTCTCTTCCGGTTGGATTATTTGGGGTGGCGCTGGCGACGGCTGTCTTTCCTACTTTGGCTGAAAAAGCAGGTTTGCGCGAGGATTCGGCTTTTGTTTTTGAATTTTCGCGAGTGGCGCGGGTTATTTTATTTTTGACTATTCCTACTTCAGCTTTGATTATTCTTCTTCGGGCCCAGATCGTGCGTTTGGTCTTGGGCACAGGGCATTTTAGTTGGCATGATACCCGTCTTACTTTTGGCATTTTGGGATTTTTGGCTATCTCTGTTTTTGCTTTTGCTTTGATTCCCTTGCTCGCGCGCGCTTTTTATGCTTTTGAAGATACACGTACCCCGGTTTACATCGGCATCACGTCTGTGGTGATTGATATAATTTTAGCTTTAACTTTTGTGGGGAAGATTAATATTGGTATAGATTTGGGGCCCCAGGGGCTTGCGCTTGCTTATTCAATTTCAATTATTATTCAGATGATTTTATTATTTATTTTTTTGCAGAGGAAGCTTAAAATTATTGATTTTAAATTGATCTTGTTTTCTGTTTTTAAGTTTGGTATAGCTTCCCTTGTGATGATTCCTGCGGTACAATGGAGCAAGTTCGCCATCTCGCCTTTTATCCGCACTGATACTGGCGTGGGAATTTTGATTCAGGCGACAACAGCTGTTTTGACAGGAATAATCGTTTATTCAGTTGTGGCTTTTATCCTGCGTTGTGAAGAATTCCGCTTGGTAGTAAGATATCTGCCTTTTGTCGGCAAGAGATTATATCCTTTGGAGTATGAGAGAAGAAATAGCAGTTAAAGAAAAAAAGACCCTGGCCAAAACACATAAAAAAAACTGTTTTAGTTTTAGGAACTGCTGTTTTTGTTGTTTGGGAATATTAGTATTATTTATTATTAGTTTGCTCATTCTGGCTTCTCTCTCTGGTTTAGTTCGTATTCCCCTGCTCTCGTCTCTTTTGTATGGTGACGGCCCTAAACCTTTAAGAGTCGTCTTAATTCAGACGGTTGATAATAAGTATTTTGAAAATTTATTTAAAACTGCCGGGGAGACTAATCAAAGCCAAATTGTTGTGAGTGAAAATATTTTAAGCTTTTGGATTAATGATTTTGCCAATAAAGAAAATAATGTTCTAGCCCCTGAAGATAAAAGAACCAAGGGCAGCCAGATTGCTCTTGAAGATGGGTACGCCGAACTTTTTTATAAACCTTTAAGCCCCAAGACTGCTTTGACGGTCAAGATAACTCCTGTTCAAAATGAGTATAAGGCCCAGAAAATAAAAATCGGCAAATTAAGAGTTCCGGTTTTTGCTGCCAATTTCTTTTTCAGCCGGTTTCTTGATTTTAATTCTATGTATAATTCTTCAGGGATAAAATCGATTAAATTAGAGCCGGGGCGAGTGGTGATAGGCATAGATCCAGAATTTTTTAAAGGAGAAAATCCAGAAGAAGCGCCAGTGCCTTTTATTCCTCAATAGTATGGAAAAACGTCATCTTTTTGGTATTCATATTTCTCTTGATCGCCGGTTAACTAATATTCTTGAGAGGGCTCAAGATTTTGATCTTCGGACCTTTCAATTTTTTGGCGGCAATCCGCGGCAGTGGCGATCATTACCTTTTAACCTGCAGAATACCACTAAATTCAAACGATCGTTTGAAAAAGCTGGGGTTAAAGAATTTTTTTTGCACTCGATTTATTTAATTAATCTGGCGTCGAAGAATGAGTCTATTTATCAGAACTCGGTCGCTTCACTAATTGATTTTATACAGAAGGCGGAATTATTGGGAGCCGCCGGAGTAATTACGCACATCGGCTCGGCCCGGGAGCATGATGATGGAGAGTCGGCCAGAATTAGGGTAGCCGGGGCAATTAATAAAATCCTATCTGCGACAAAATCAGCTCAATTGATTTTAGAGAATACCGCTTGGGGAGAGGGGGAGCTGGGGAGCTCAATCGAGGGGCTCGCAGGCATTTATAAATTAATTAAAAGCAAATCAAGAGTCGGCTTTTGCCTGGACACCGCCCATCTTTATGAGTCGGGTTATAATATTAAAACCAAAGGCGGCCTTGATAAATTTCTTCAATCTTTTGACCGAATTATTGGGTTAGATAAATTAAGCGTCTTGCACCTCAATGATTCCAAGACAAAACTCAACTCAAAACACGACCGGCACGAAGTAATCGGCGAAGGAGAGTTGGGAGTCGAAGCTTTTAAAAATATCATCAATCATCCCAAACTCACCAGTCTGCCCATGATTTTAGAAACACCGGATTTGAAAAAAGAGGGGGAAATTGGTAGTCTGGAAATAATTAGAAAAATTACCGAGAATTAATAAATTCAATATGGATGAATTAGAGCCAAAATCAGAAGAAAATATTTTTTTAGAACAAATCTACAGCGGGAGAAAACCTTTTGTAAGTTCGAGTTCGGGTTTTGGTTTTTTTGAATTAAAACCCGATGACCCAAGAGAACCTGATTTATGCAGGGTAGACACAGCAGATAACGCTGAACCGATTTCCGGAGATGATTGGTCAAGAATAGAAAGCAGATTGATCCAAGATGTTAAAAAAGGAATTCAGGAGATTGAGTCATTAGGGGAGCCTCAA
>JAHJRZ010000022.1 GCA_018830605.1 Patescibacteria group bacterium
AACACTTGAACCTGATTCGACTTGAACAATAATCTTTTCTACCTCTTTTTCAAAGACTGGGGAGCCGATGACTCCCTTGGTGGTCTCAAGGACATCAATCATGGGAATGCCGGCCGAGACTAAGGAGCTTAGAGAACGGGTGAAACGGGACATATAGATATTCTTAATTACTCCTTTTAGGACCGGGGTTTTAAGTTTTAACTTATCAAAATTATAACTGCCTTTTTCTGAACGCAGATAGCGCCGCAAGAAGATAATCAAAAGAGTCGTAATTATTAAGACTAACCACCAAAATTTAATAAAAAAATCGCTTAAATAAACAATGATTCGGGTGAGGACCGGCAGTTGAACCCCTGATTCCTCAAAGATATTTTTTAATTGGGGGATTACATAGATTAAGAGGATAATGACGATAATAAACATAACTAAAAGGATAAAAGCTGGGTACATTAGCGCTCCTCTGATCTTGCCGGTCAAGTCATAATCTTTTTCTAAATCTTTGGATAATTTAAGCATTACTTTGTCAAGCCGGCCGCTCTTTTCTCCTGATTCGATGATTTTGGTGTAAGTCTCATTAAAAACATCCGGGTGCTTGGCGAGCGCCTTAGAGAAGGAGAGCCCAGCCGAGACATCTTTGATAATCTCTTCTAATACTTTGGCCATATTTTTATTCTGCGTTTGGTTGATGACGGTCTTGATCGCCTCAAGAATAGGAAGACCGGATTTAATCATGATAGCTATCTGTGAGGTGAAGATTATTTTTTCTTTAAGAGGGATGCGCTTAAAAAATTTTTCTAGGCCGGCCAAGGGCTTGAGATGAGATTCTTTTTCAAGTGAGGTGACATAGAGCTTTTCTTCCTGCAGAATATTAAGAGCGCTTGAGGAATCTTTGGCCTCGATTTTTCCTTGGGCTATCTCCCCGTCTTTATTTTTAGCTGTGTATTTAAAGGTTTCCATAGATGATAAGCGAATTAACCTAATTGTTCTAATTATTCTAATTGACCTAACCAATACCCAATTATTTTAAATGTCCAATGACGAATTTAGACATTACGAAATTAGACATTGGGATTTGATTAGAATAATTAGAGTAATTAGAAATTAGAATAATTTTCATGTTTAGTCTTTTGTCACTCTCCAGATCTCTTCGATTGAGGTTAATTTATCAAGCGCTTTTATAACTCCGTCTTGTTTTAAAGTCACCATGCCGTCTTTTTTAGCTTGGGCCTCAATTTCTTGGCTGCCGCTTTTTCTAAGCGTGATCTCTTGAACCGAAGGATTCATTCCCAAGACTTCAAACAGTCCGATTCGGCCTTTGTAGCCGCTCGAATTGCAGGCTCCGCAGCCCTTGCCTTTGTAAAATTTAAGGTTTTTTAAATCAAGATTCTTTTTTTCTTTCTCGGGCAAGGTCTCTAATTCCTCTCTTATATTTTTCATGATAATCTCAGAGACAGAGTCTTCTTCTTGGCAATTTTCGCATATTTTTCTGACCAAGCGCTGGGCGATGATCGTATTAACTGATGAGACTAAGAGGAAGGGCTCGACCTTCATATCAATTAATCTGGGGATGGCGCCGGCGGCATCATTAGTATGTAAGGTCGAGAGGACGATGTGCCCGGTTAAGGCTGCCTGAACCGCCATCTCTGCGGTCTCAAAATCTCTAATCTCTCCGACCATTACTACATCAGGATCTTGCCTTAAAATAGAACGCAAGCCCGAGGCAAAGCCAAAACCAATTTTTGGGTTAATCTGCCCTTGGTTTACTCCTTCAATCTGGTACTCGACCGGATCTTCAAGCGTAATGATATTTAAACCCGTATTATTTAAGCGGTCAATAATAGCGTAGAGCGTCGTGGTCTTGCCCGAGCCGGTCGGCCCGGTGACCAAGGTCATACCGTGGGATTTATGGATATTCTCTTCGACTATCTTAAAGCCGGAACCGCGCAGCCCCAGCTCTTCAAGCGTTAAGATGCCTTTGCTTTTGTCTAAAAGGCGCATCACGACCTTCTCGCCATAGACCGTGGGAAAAGTTGAGACGCGCAGATCGATCTCTCTGTTATCAACCTTGACCTTAAATCGGCCGTCCTGCGGCAGGCGGCTCTCATCTATTTTGAGCCGGGAAAGAATTTTAACTTTAGTAATAACTGCATCTTGGATTGACTTTGGAAGCGTGGTCACATTCTGGAGAACTCCATCAATCCGAAATCTTATGCCCACATCAAACTCTTTGGGCTCGATATGAACATCCGAGGCCCGGAGCCGAGCCGCTTGGGTCAAGAGCGAACTGACGATCTTTGAAGTTGGAGCTTCTTCAGAGATTAAATCTTCTTCTTTTTCTTTTTTGAGACCTTTTGTTTTTTTAACAAATTGGCTGCCGGCGAGCGCCTTCTCAATCTCGCCCTCAATGCCGGAGTAGCGATCTAAAACCGATTTAATGTCTTCCTCTGTGGCCTCAATCACTTCAATATCTCGGCCGATCTTCTTCTTGATAAATTCTGCGGCCTGCAGATCATTGGGGTTTTTCATGGCAATGATAAGATTGCCGCCTTTGATCTCGATCGGCACCGCCTTATAAAGCCGGGCAATATACTCTGGCACAAGCGCCAGAACTTTTTTAGAGATTTTTTTATTTTTAAGGTCAACGGCTGAAGCTAAATGTTTAGCTTTTACTTCTTCTTTTTTCTTTTCTTTAATTTTCGGCTCTGGCTTTGGTTCTGGCTTGACTTCTACTTCGACTTTTTCGTTCTGTAATTTAACTCTTTCTACCGGCACCTCGATTTTTTCAGGTTCTTTCTCTTTTTTTATTGATTCTTTCTGGGGGATTTCTTTCTTTTTATTAAAGCCAAGCCCCAAAAAGCCGAATAAGCTTTTTTTTCTGGGCTGGATGGCGCGGGGGAAGGAAGGGTCGATTTTAGCGCGGAACTTCCGTCCGGGGATAAATTTTGCTAAATGCTGGCCGCTGACGCTCGCTTCCCTGCCTCCGGGCAGAGCGCTTTGAAATTCTTTGCGAAAATAAAGCTTAAAGACCCCAAAATCGCGGATATTGACCTTCTCGCGCCTGATCAGAGCTTTTTCTATATTACGAATAAAAGCGTAGAGAATTTTATCTATCTCGCCTTCGGGTATCTTCGTCCGGCGATTAATTTCCCTAATGAGATTCCGTTTATTAATAGCCCCTCCTAGAAAATTCTAAACTCTAAAACCTAAACTCTAAAACATAACCCGCGGCTTCAATAAGTGGATTCGTTCAATTATAACACATTTACCTAACTTACACACAATGTCATTGCGAGGAGCGAAGCGACGAAGCAATCTCGACGACGGGATTGCTTCGCCCTGATGGCTCGCAATGACAAACAAGAATATGGCTTGCAATGACAATTTACGCTTTGACACTCTAAGTTGGACAATCGGCTAATATTTTGCTAAACTAGTTTATGATTATGAAGAAAATAAGCCTATTTTTAGAGATGATTACCGAGGTCTTTCGCGACCGAATCTTTATTTTTTTGGTCCTGGCCAATTTAGCGGTTTTAGGATTAATTTGGTTTTTTTGGCTGACTAAGATCAGCCCTTCTGGCTATCAAGTCTACACCCAATTCTATCTCTCGTCGCCGCGGCTCCTCGAGACTAAGTCTTTTTTGCCTCCGCTCTTGGCGAGCATTATTGTTTTTATTAATTTTGTTTTAGCAGTTTTTTCCAGAAAGAGAGAGGCCCTGGCCTCATATCTGTTGGTCGGCTCAAGCTTGTTTGTTTTGAGCTTGACCTTAGTCTTAGTCAGACATTATCTAAGTTTGATATAATCTATGTCGTCTCCTTACGCTTTTAATTTTAGGGGCAAAAGATTTTTAGAGATTCTGCCCGGGGTAATTACTTGGCTCATCTTAATCTCGCCTTTTGTCCTCTCCTTTATCCGGCCATATTGGGTGGCGGTCTTTGTGATTATTTTTGATTTTTATTGGCTCTTGAAATCTTTAAATATGGGCGGCCATCTTCTTTCAGGGTATCTGCATATGCGGCGCGACCAGCGAATTGACTGGCTCGACCGCTTAAAAAGAATGGAGAATTTTGATAATTACTTTGCCGATACCCAAAAATTATATGAGGAGGTAGCGGTTCCTTTTTCCAAAAGAAAGCTCGGCCTTGAACTTAATGAATTGAAAGATTTGGAGCGGCATAAAGGGGAGATTATAAATTGGAACGAGATTTATCACGCTATCTTTTTAGCCGTCTACAAAGAGCCAGAGGAGGTTTTAGTTTCATCAATTGATTCGATCAAAAATTCTAATTATCCTTCAAATAAAATTATGATCGTTATGGCCATGGAAGAGAGAGCGGGCGGAGAGTCTTTAAAAATGGCCAAGAGATTGCGTAAAAAATATCAAGAAGCTTTTAAAGATTTTTTAATCTATGTTCATCCTGACGGCATTGCGGGCGAGATTAAGGGCAAGGGGTCAAATTTATACAATGCGGGCAGGAATTTTAAAAAATATTGCGACGAGAATAATATCCGCTACGATCGGGTGATCGTCTCTGCTTTTGATTGCGACACCCGCGCCTCTAAACAATATCTGCCTTGCATTACTTATAAATATATCATCAATCCGGATCGAATCCATCGCACTTTTCAGCCGATTCCGCTCTACTCCAATAATATCTGGCAGGTGCCGGCGATTAATCGCATTGTGGCATTTGGCTCGACCTTCTGGCAGATGGTGGAGGCGACCCGTCCTTATCGCATGGTCAATTTTTCCTCACAGGCGATGAGCTTTCAGACCTTAGTTGATATTGATTTTTGGGACAGGACGATCGTTTCCGAGGATTCGAAGCAGTATTACCGCGCTTTTTTCCGCTACGGAGGCAACCATCGCTGTGTGCCGATCTTTACCCCGGTCTCTATGGATGCGGTTAAGGCGAATACTCTCTGGTTGACTTTAAAAAATCAATATCTGCAGAAGAGGCGCTGGGCCTGGGGCGTAGAGCACTTTCCTTATTTAATTCGCGAGTGTTTTATCCATAAAGAAGTCCCTCTTTCTCAAAGATTAGTTTTAATCTATCGCATTGTTAACGGCCACATCTCCTGGTCCACGGCCTCGCTCTTGATCGCGATGGTCGGCTGGCTGCCTCTGATCTTAAATCTTAAATTTAATGCCACGGTCATTGCGATGAATATGCCGACCTTTGCCCGCAATCTTTTGATTATTACTTGGATCGGCTTGGTCGTCTCCGCCATTATTTCGACCTTATTGCTTCCGCCCCGTCCTAAAAATTTTGGCAAGATGAAGACGGTCGTCTTTGTCATCTCTTGGATTTTAGTGCCGATCTCCGCCATCTTTTTCGGCTCAATTCCGGCGATCGACGCCCAGACTCATTTAATGCTTAAAAAATACTTAGGTTTTTGGGTTACTCCTAAAGAAGCGCAAACATAGGAATTGGGATAAAATATAGTTTTTAGGTCTCTAATTTTGTGTAAGTATTATAATATAAGTGATTTCCTTCTCAGCCTCTGTGCTGGGGGATTATTTAATTCATCAAGAATATTCCCAGACATATTTTAGAGGTGTCCCATTAATTCCTATTTCCTCTGGGGTGAGTTTTACTTCATGGGCATCGCGAAAAGCATTTATTGAAGGCGCAGAAGACGGGAATAATTTCTAGTTTCTTGTTTTTTGATACGATAGGCGATAAAATTGGGATAAACAATAAATTATGGATAAAACATGCCAAAAATAAACGATTTAAATCTGAATAATTGGAAAGAATATCAAGATGTTATTACTGACAGCTTATGGATTATTGGCGAGCGGGATAAATCCGGCGCGCACAACAACGTTTACCACGGCAATTTTATTCCACAAATCCCGAATCAAATGATGCGGAGGTTTACCAAAAAAGGCGATGTTATTTTGGACGCTTTTTTGGGCCACGGAACAACTCTTATTGAATCAAAAAGGTTGGGACGGCACGGCATTGGGGTTGAACTTGTGCCGGAAGTTGCGCGTTCAGCAATGCAAAATATCAATCGTGAACTTCCGCAGGGCGGAAAAGTTTTTACGGAAGTTATCGTTGCCGATAGCACGACAAAAGAAGCGCGCGAAGAAGTTTTAGATACACTTAACAAGATTGGCCAAAAAAGCGTCCATCTGATTATTTTACACCCACCATATCACGACATAATAAAATTCAGCAATAAAAAGGAAGATTTGTGTAATGCCGCAACGGTTGAAGAATTTACTTCAAAATTTGGCGATGTAATAGAAAATTTCGCCGATTTGTTAGATCGGAATAGATACTTGGCTATTGTCATTGGCGATAAGTACACAAATAGCGAATGGGTGCCACTCGGCTTTTATCTCATGCAGGAAACCTTGAAGCGCGGGCAGGGCTTAAAACTCAAAAGTATTCTCGTAAAAAATATGGTAAATAATCGAGCGAAAAGAAATCAGGAAAATCTATGGAGATATAGGGCATTGGTTGGTGGGTTCTATATTTTTAGACACGAATATATATTACTGTTTAGAAAAAAATAATTATTCTCTTATGGTCAAGCATCCTTTTAACGAAGGAACAAAACTCGCAAAGATATTTACTATTCTGTCAGATACCGAATGGCATTGTGGGAAACATGAATTACCGGGTACTCAACCCGCAAAGGCGATTCAGATTATTCGTCAACACGGTTTTCAAATTGAAAATCAAACTATATTTTGTAAAACCTGTAAAGATAAAACCGTTCATCGGCGTCTCTTATCTATAGAACCCGTTGCAAAATCGATTGCTAGAATACAAATCAGCTCAAAACTCAGAAAACGAATTTTGAAATATTATAAAAATCGTGAAGCAATTACTTGTCGAAAAATGGAGCCCCCTCAACTAGAAGTGGATCATCGTTTTCCCCAAGTTCGCTGGACTACTAAGGAATTTTTTGATCCTAATATGTCAGATAGAGAAATAGGTAATAGATTTCAACTTTTGACTCGTGAACACAATTTATGGAAAAGTCGTTATTGTGAACACTGTAAAAAAACGGATGAAAGAGGGACATTTATTGGGATAAATTTTTTTGCGCAAGGCGGCCCTAAGTGGGATCCAAATATTTCTGTTGACGAAGAAAAAGGATGCTATGGATGTTTTTGGTTTGATCCTGAAAAGTGGAGAAAAGCAATAAATAAAAAGATAAAAAAATTCAAATAATACTGATGGCTCACAAGGGAGCTGCTATCTAAGACTATGTTATAATAAACGCAGGGGAAAAGGAGGCGGGCAACCGCTTCTGTTTTATATAAAAAACAATTAAATAAATAATGGTAAAAACAGATGAAAAAGCTACTAAATATTGCGAGGAGCTTGGCATTAAATCGCCGTTTTAATCATGAGCAACACAATTACAATTGAATTTCTAGTCAAAGCTCAGAAATGGGAAGATGTAATAAAGATTTTCAAAAACGAATTAGGCATACATAAAG
Source organism: Patescibacteria group bacterium (assembly GCA_018830605.1). GTDB lineage: Bacteria > Patescibacteriota > UBA1384 > JAHJRZ01 > JAHJRZ01 > JAHJRZ01. The sequence goes on from JAHJRZ010000022.1 coordinate 7,467, forward strand.
GGAAACGAGACGCCAGTGTCCGAGATGTCAATGGTCTATTTTTCGTCGAAGTTAAGATTGATGATAAAAAACTTACAGAGAAATTTTATAAGAATGTTAAAAAATCCAGCAAACTTGCTATTATTGAAAATCCCAAAGATGAGAAATTGCGTAATACGATATTGAACGAAATCTATAAAGTTGAAACACACTTGCGTAAGCTTTTACTTAATATTAGCGATATTGTTGAGAACTTTTATCTTCTTTTTAAAAATACATATGCTGACAAACAAAGGAATTACATTAAGAAAAAGGGCAAAGAAAGTACAATCGTTTCAGGAGAAATAGATCCTATTAGTTCCCACTTAACACTCGAAGATATTATTGAGATCTTAGGTAGAGATATTTCATGGAACAACCGTAATATTACTGCAAATGATATTTCACAGATTTTAGAAGAAAGTAATAACATTAATGATGTTAAAAAGTTTCTAAAGCAAAAAATGATGAAAAATACGATCTGGGACGAGATTTCAAAGACACTTCTTGAGCAAACGATAAGATGGGAGATTGCAGGTAAAGATCTTAATCGGCTAAAAATATTAAGAAACAAAGCAGCTCATTTTAATGTTTTGATGAAAAAAGATCTAAAAGATACCAAGGAACTATCTAAGAAAATTCTTGAGACAACAAAAACTAAAAGTACTGTTACAACTGAGCAAATTACTGCGTTGCAAGAGGCAATTTACCCAAATTATCAAGAGATGCTTTTATCTGCAATAAGGCCTTTGACAGAATTATCAGAATCATATCGCGAGCAACCTGCCAAAGCTTCGGCACAAGTAGCCGCATTTATTCGAGCCGCGCAAACAGAAGAGCTAAAAGAAGCTGTCAAGACATTCGAGCAATACGGTTCACTCCTCGCAAGCAATATTCCTGAATCAAATAATAAAAAATCTGATGATAGTAGTAGAACCAAACCAACAAATGAAAAACAACACGCCAAAACTTAGATTTAAGGAATTTAGTGATGAGTGACAAGAAAAAAGATTGTTGATAAAAAATATCAGGCAATAAAAATTGCTTTAGGACCAAAATTATAAATAACCACCCAATCACCAAAACTCCTCCTAAAAATACTAAAATTGATGTAAGTATTATAATACATATTAAAATAAGGAGTGAATTATGACCAGGCGGAAATTAGACGAAGAAAACGTTAGAAAATTGACCAAAGTCGGCGAAACGTCGCTCGCGGTTACTATTCCTAAATCAATTGTGCAAAAACTTAAACTCCGCGAACGACAAAAAGTAAGAGTTATGCTTTCGGGTAAAAATATTATTATCAAAGACTGGAAAAACTAACCCCCTAACCAAATACGGCTACAATCTTGCGATTGTCTCCCTATTCATATAACACCTATTAAAATTTTCTGGGCTGCCCTTATGCTTAATTTATTTTTTTGTTATATTTGTTATAATAGTTAGAAGGAGATTTTATTATGCCCAATGAAGAATTAGTTTCTAAGCGTACCGGCGTTCAGTTTGTAAAGTTTGCTTTAGTTGGCATTGTTAATACTGGCGTTGACTGGATCGTCTTTTTCCTCTTAACTTTAATTCCTTTTTTTAGAGAAATTGAGTGGCTGGCCAAGACCATTTCTTTTGTTTTGGCCTCGACCAACTCTTTTATTATGAATTCTTTCTGGACCTTTAAGAAAGAATTTAAAGGAGGACTTGAAGAGTCTAAGGGCCAGGAGGCGGCTAAAGGCACTGGCTATTATGTTAAATTTATGATTGTTTCGCTCGTGGGTTGGGGGTTGAATACCTTAATTTTTTATCTTTGCCGTTATCAAATTTTTGCCAATCTGCCCCAGCGCCGTTCCCAGTTTGTTTCCTTGTTTTTTGCTTCAGGAATCGTGGTGGTGTGGAATTTCTTGGCTAATAAACTTTGGACCTATAAGGACTAATTTAAAATGTCAAAGATAAAATTTAAAATTCACATTTCAAATTTAAAATTTTAGTTGTGGATTTTATTTTTTAGATTTTAGATTTAAAATTAACTTATGTTTAATTTTCTTTCCAAAAATAAGAAATGGTTAGTGCCAGTGGTGGTAATTGCTCTCTTGGCAATTATGTTTGTGACGATGTTTACCGTGGCCAAAGAAGACTCAGGCACGACTGATGAGGTGGCGCATATCCCGGCGGGCTATACTTATGACAAAGCGCAGGATTACCGTTTAAATCCTGAACATCCGCCGCTCGCCAAAGTCATTGCTGGTCTGCCGCTTTTATTTTTAAATCTAAAAGGGCCGTTTAGTGATTGGAGCTGGCAAGCGGCCAACCAGTGGGAAGCGGGCTGGAATTTTATTTATGAGCAAGGCAATTCTGCTGACCAGATATTGATTTATGCCCGAACACCGATGATGATCCTAACTTTACTTTTGGGTCTAATTATCTTTTTTTGGGCGCGCTCTCTCTACGGCAATAAAGTAGCTCTAATCATTCTGCTATTGTTTAGTTTTTCCCCTAATTTTATCGCCCATGGACACTTGGTGACGACGGATATTGCGGCCACGCTTGGTTTTGTCATTGGCGTTTGGGGGTTTGTTAATTTTTTAGAGAAGAAGACCTGGGGAAGTTTAATTCTCGCGGCCGCGTTATTTGGTATTGCGCAATCTTTAAAGTTCTCAAGCATTCTGTTAATACCAATGTTTTTTCTTATTTTAATCGCCAAAGTCATCTTAGAACGCAAAGAGATCCCGTGGCTTGAAAATTTCGGCAGATTATTTGGCAAATCTTTAGTTGGTCTTATTTTTGGATTTATCGTCGTTTGGGCTATCTACACTCCTTTTGTCTGGAAGATGCCAGCGGCAGTTGAACATAAGGTGATTGAAGAGAATTTAAGCCCTAATGATCCGCGGTCCCTGCCTCTGCGCAACGCTCTGCATAAATTGGAGGGCAACCGCCTGACTCGACCTATTGGCCATTATATTCTTGGGGTATCCTATATCTTTAGCCGCACTGCCGGGGGCAATGCCACCTTTATTATCGGCTACTTCTCTGACAAGGGCATCAGCTGGTATTTTCCGGTTGCCTGGCTCTTAAAAGCGCCTCTGCCGATTACTTTTCTTCTTTTGTACGGTATAATTTTGTTAATTACCCGCGGCATCCGCGGTCCGACTGACGCTTGGCGTCTCTGGTATTTCTTTATTCCGGTGGCTATTTATTGGGCAATTACTCTTAAAGGTTCTTTGAATATCGGCATTCGCCATCTTCTGCCAACAATGCCATTTATCTATTTGTTTATCGGCCGCACTATTTACCCAATTTTCAACCCTGTTAAATCCGACGCTGTCGGAATTCGTCGCGACGAATTATTTAACAGGGTGAATTCAAAGATTGAAGAGACAAATAGTTTTCGTCTTAAATTGCAGAGGATTGTTTTAGTGGTTTTGATTCTTTGGTTTGTTATCGGTTCAATTATTACTTACCCTTCATACTTGGCTTATTTTAATGAATTGACTTGGGGACGACCCAAAAACCAATTTTTAGTTGATTCCAATCTTGATTGGGGCCAGGATTTAAAGAGGCTTGCCGAATATGTGAACGAGCATCCGGAGATCGACAAATTGCGTATTGATTATTTCGGCGGGGGAGTTCCTGCATACTACATCGAACCATCAAGATTAATAGATTGGCATTCGGACCAAGGGCCGAGGACCGGCTGGTTTGCTATCTCTTCAACCTTCTTTCAATTTTCTAAAATGTATGGCGTGATGGAGGGTAAATGGGATTATTCTTGGCTAGAATCTCACGAGCCAGTCAAAGTTATTGGCAATAGTATTCTGGTTTATTATATTACGCCGATGGATTTGAAAGAATTTCCGCCAACTCATTTGGCGCCAGAAATCAAAGTATCACCAAGAGAGGCGGAGGCGGAAAGAAGAGGCGATTATACTGCTCCGCAAGATGCTGATACAAATACTCCGAGTATCCAAGGGACCCAAACTCAATCGCAAGGAGTATCGAATTATTTAGAAAAAACAAGAAGATAATAAATAAAAATAAAATGCTAATCCGACTTGTCCCGCGTAGCTTGCAGAGCGAAGCGTGGATGCGAATTACCATGCGAATTAATGCTAATATTTGCATGTATTGGCATAAAAAATTAGCATTAAGATTTGCATTGCATTATGAGTAACAAACCTTATCTTTCCGTTATTTTGCCTGCCTACGACGAAGAAGCAAGAATTATTCCAAGTCTTATAAAAAGACATGAATATCTTGAAAAACAGAATTATAGTTATGAGGTTTTGATTGTTAATGATGGTTCAACCGATAAGACTAAAGAATTAGTACTGGAAAAAATTAAAGATTGGCCACACTTTCAGCTGATTGATAATAAAATCAATAAAGGCAAGGGCGCTGTGGTTAAACAAGGAATGCTTTCAGCCCAAGGTAAATGGCGTTTATTTATGGATGTTGACGAGTCGGTGACGATTAATGAAATTGAGCGGCTTTGGCCTTATACTCAAGACTTTGAAATAATTATTGGCTCGCGCTATACTAAAGGCGGCAAAGTCACCAAAAAACAGCCCTTGATTCGTCGCATCATCTCTCGGGGGGGCAATCTCCTCATCCAAATTTTAATCGCTTGGGGGATTAAAGATACCCAATGCGGTTTTAAGATGTTTGCTGAACATGCGGCCAAAGAAATTTTTTCCTTGCAGACGATGGAGCGCTGGAGCTTTGATATGGAACTAATTGCCATTGCCAAAAAACACGGCTATAATATAAAAGAAGTGCCGGTTGTTTGGCAGGAACAGGCAGGATCAAAATTAGGCGCAGCTAAGGCCGCCATAAGATCGTTGCGTGATGTCTTTATTATTTGGTATAATAAAGTAACTGGGAAGTATAATCAAAAAAATTAAAATGAAAATTGTTGGAAAATTATTTTGTTTTTTGGCTATTTTGGTATTTTTTTCTCTGCCTGCTAATAGTTATGCTTATATTAGCCAAACAAATAGCAGCGCTTATCTAGTCATTGGTCAGGCCGATTTTATCTCGAATTCGGCTAATCAAGGAGGAGGGATTTCTGCGAAGGGGCTGGATAAGCCGATTGGGGTTAACGTATATAATTCAAAAATGTTTATTGCCGAAGGGTCCAACAACCGCGTTATTATTTTCAACTCCATTCCCACCTCAAATAACGTCTCGGCTGACGTGGTCATCGGCCAAGCCGATATGACTTCGGGAAGCGCCAACCAAGGGGGAGCAGTGGGGGCGAATACATTAGATACTCCGAGGATGGCTTATGTGTATAACAATAAGCTTTTTATTGTTGATAGAAATAATCATCGCGTTTTAATTTTTAATTCTGTTCCCACCTCAAATAACGCCTCGGCCGATGTCGTTATTGGCCAACCGAATATGATTTCAAATTCCGCAAATCAAGGTTTGCCTAATCCGGCCGCCAATACATTAAGTAGCCCGCGTTCTGTTTTGGTTGCCGATGGCAAACTTATAATTTCTGACTGGGATAACAACCGCGTTATTATTTTCAACTCCATTCCCACCTCAAATAACGTCTCGGCTGACGTGGTCATCGGCCAAGCCGATATGACTTCGGGAAGCGCCAA
>JAHJRZ010000023.1 GCA_018830605.1 Patescibacteria group bacterium
TTTCCCGGTGTGAGTTAGTTCTTTTTGCAGGGGAGTAAAAGCTTCTTTAATTCCCTGTGATTCGCGGGCAATTTTACCAAATTCCGTCTCCATTCCAGTCTTGACGACCACTGCTTTGCCATCTCCTGAAGCGATCGATGTCCCCATAAAAACCATATTATCTATATCGCTTACGACTCGATCTTCTTCAATATCATCAGCCTTTTTGTTCTGCGCCGAGGATTCACCGGTCAGGGCAAAATCATTAGTCTTCAACTCATAAGCTTCAATCAGCCGCGCGTCAGCGCCAATCGAGTCTCCCGCTTCAAGCGCCATAATATCTCCCGGCACCAACTCCCAAGTCAAAACTTTGTGCATTTTACCCGCGCGAATTACTTTAGAGAAAGAAGGCAAATGTTTTTTAAAAGCAGCGAGAATCCTTTCTGCTTTGAATTCTTGAGTGAAACCGATAATAGCGTTAATAAAGACAATAGAAAAAATAATAATTCCATCTCTTGGTTCAGAAATAAAAAAAGTCAAAACGCCTGCGACGATAAGGATAATCGCCAAAAGGTCTTTAAATTGAGCAAAAAATTTGAATATTAGCGGCGTCTTTTTAATCTGGCGCAATCGATTAAAACCATATTTATCTAGACGAAAAGCCGCCTCTCGCGCCGAAAGTCCCTCTGGGTCTGCCTCAAGTTCGCGAAATAGCTCTTCAATCGACTTCTGATAATCCTGCATATCCCTCCTTGGCTCTATTCTATCTTATTTGAAGATCGATTTGAAGCCAAAGAGAGTCTCGGCATTCTGGATTCTAATTCTTTTGAGCTCAAAAATATTTATTTTTGAATTTTTTGTGCCGGATTCAGTCGTTACCGCACCAAGGTAACCCGCATCCTTAACTAAAGATAAAGTTGAATCATTATACTTACCTGCTGGATAGCAAAAAAAATTAACCTGAATTCCAAGCCTATCCTGCAAAATTTTTCTGCTATCAAAAATTTCAGCTTTAGCCGCAGCACTTGAGACGACCAAATCAAGATGGGTAAGCGAGTGCGAGCCGATCTCCCAGCCTTCGTTTTTTAATAATGCCAAATCATCAAAGCTTAAATAACCGGGCTTGCCGACATTATCAACAATAACAAAGACCACCCCCCGAAAACCGTATTCTTTAAGAACCGGCAGAGCATTATCAACCACGTCTTTGTAGCCGTCATCAAAAGTAAGGACGACCTTTTTGCCCGATGTATCATTGAACAACTCCGAGAGGGTGATGGTCTGGTAATTCTCTTGGAATAAATACTCTGCTTCTGCCTTAAATATCGCTGGAGAAAGAGATAAATTGTCAGGAGCGTCTTGGATATGATGATACATTAAAATTGGGTCGGTAGATTCGCTTTTAGTCGCCACGCCCAGAGTTTTAGGTTCCGGCAAATACCCTTGAAGAGAGGGTTGGGGAGTTTCGGATGTTGATGGAGCAGGGGACTCTGAAAAAGAACGTTCGTGGATTAATATTATGATAAAAGTTACTCCCACCGCCAAAAGGCCGGAGAAAATCAAAAGACCAATTTTAAACCATTTTATCTGCCACATATCTTTGATTATTAAAATCGAGAGAGAATAAAAGCGATTAAAAATCCTAAAACCGTCAAAATGCCGATTAAAAATCCGCCTCCCTCAAAGGCCTCGGGCATCATCGTGTCAGCGAGCATGGCCAAAATTGCGCCGGCGGCAAACGCCTCAATAATGCCAATAGTGTTGGAGTTGATATCATTTAAAAATACAAACGATAAAACAGCAATTGCAGCCAAAATCAAGGCGATAATCGTCCACATTAAATAAATATTTCTTTTTGAAAAGCCTTCTTTTTTTAGGCCGTTAATCGAAGATATGCCTTCGGGAAAATTAGAAAGAACAATCGCCACCAACATTAATAATCCCCGTCCCTGGCCATTAAAAAGAGCAATGCCAAGAGCAATCGTCTCGGGAATTCCGTCTAAAACTGCTCCCATGAAAATCGCCGTGCCATTCGGCTCTTTGGGATTTTCAAAGATTGTCTTTCTTTTATGCCTCCTGCCGCCCTGGCGATGAATAAAATAATCGCCCAGAATAAAGACAACCCCTCCCCCTAAAAATCCTAAGATTACCGCGTCAAATCCGCCATGATTAAATGCTTCTTCCATTAGTCCAAAGGTGAGAGCGCAGATCAAAACCCCGGAGCCAAAGGCCATAAAGCCGGCAATTGTTTTTTGTTTTAAATTAAAACCCGTGCCGACGAAAGCGCCAAATAAAAGCGAAAAACCCGAAATTAAACCATACAATATTATCTGAAACATAGGAATCATTTAATATCTCTTGGGCAGATCTCGGTCGGCATAGGCGCTTTGGGTTGGCCGTGTTTAATCCATTTTCCGTCCTGGCAGATCCAGGTATCTTCAGACCCTAAAAAACGAATAATAATAAAAATCAAGACCATGGCCCCAATCAGACCAATAACCATCATCTTGCGTTTACGCTCACTTGCTTTTTGAATTTTAGCTAACATATCTTCTCTACCACCCTCATTTTAGCACTCTCGGAACGCGGATTCAATCTAATTTCTCCTTGGGACGGCTGAAGCGGCTTTTTAAATAAGATTTCGACTTTATCTTCATTCTTTATTTGACGAAAAAAATGCTTGACGATCCGATCTTCTAAAGAATGGAAAGAAATAATGACTAATCTCCCGCCAGCTTTTAATCTATCAACCGCCTGCGGTAAAACTTCTTGCAGTGATTTGAGTTCTTGATTGACCTCCATCCTGATGGCACGAAAAATTTTACTGGCATAATGTCCGTGGCGAGAAAAACGATATTTGGGCGGCGTGGCCCCCCTGATTATATCCAAAAGATTATTTGTCGTTTTTATCGGCTTCTCTTGACGACGATTTACTACTGCTCTGGCGATTTGTCGAGCATACGGCTCCTCTCCCAACTCAAAAAAAATTCTCTTCAGCTTTTCTTCGCTGTAATCATTGACGACATCTTGCGCTGACAATTTTTGTCTTCGATCCATCCGCATATCAAGCTTGATATCTTTATCCGTCTTAAAACTAAATCCCCGGCTCGGGTCATCAAGCTGGTAACTCGAAACCCCTAAATCAAGAAGTATGCCGTCAACTTTTTTGATTTTTAGTTGGTTAAGGATTGAATCCAGATCCCTAAAGTTATTATGAACAAATATCACCCGATCGCCGAATTTTTTTAATCGCTTCTTGGCAAAATTAATCGCCTCAATATCCTGATCAATGCCGACAATCTTTATTTTGGATTTTGGATTTTGGATTTTGGATTTCCGCAACACAGTTGCGGCATGTCCTCCGCCGCCCAAGGTTGCATCAACATAAATACCGTCTGGCTTGACTGCCAAAAATTCAATTGATTCTTTAACCATCGCTGGAATATGTTTAAATTTCATATCTTCAAATTATTATTAGAAATTTTAATGATCTTCTCGAAATTATCATTTTTAGAAGCTTTATTTTTTTTCTTTGCGCCGCAATTTATACATTGATGCAAAATTATATATTCTTCGCCTTTCTTTTCTACGCCAATTGGTTTCATTGGACTGCCACATTTATTTTCTCTATCTCCAGGAACATTTAAATCAACATGCTGCGAATATAAACAATTCGGGCAATGATTGGTGTAGCCGGAACCTTTTACTTCATAACCGCAATTAAGACATTTAAAATCTTCTTTTTTTCGAATAAAATTTTTGCGCATAATTAACCTAAGACTAATACAGATATCCCGATTCAGCAATGCTGAATCGGGGATCCACGATTTGAACCAACTTCAACATCGGGGTTTGTTTTTGCCAAGATTTGCGTTATTATATTAAAGACATGAAAAAGATTTTAATTGCGCTGGGTTTAATCATTGCGGTTTTTTTCTCTGCGGTTAAGGTTTACGCCGTGTGCCCTGTTTGCACCGTGGCAGTTGCGGCTGGGGTCGGATTGGCGCGCTGGCTTAAAATTGACGATACTATCACCGGACTTTGGATCGGCGGCTTAACCGTCTCCCTGATTATGTGGACGAATAGTTATCTCTCAAAAAAGAAAATAAACTTTTTCGGCAGAAAAATAATAGTCTTTCTTGTTTATTACGCTCTAATCGTCTTGCCTCTTTATTTTACCAATATTATGGGACATCCCTTAAATAAAATTTGGGGAGTTGATAAATTGGCGTTGGGAATAATTATCGGAAGCATTCTTTTCTATGTTGGGGCTAGTTGGTACCATTATCTTAAGATGAAAAATAATGGCCATGCCTACTTTCCTTTCCAAAAAGTAGTGATGCCGATCGGCCCATTAATAATTATGAGCACAATATTCTATTTCTTGACCAAGAAATAGAAAAATCCAAAATCCCAAATCAAAAGTTCAAATGAAATCCCAACCCATAAAAACTAAAAAACGAATATTCGATCTGGAAGAAAGAACGGCTAAATTCGGTGAAAATATAATAGAATTTGTGCAAACCCTTGAGAAAAAACCGGTAAATTATTCTTTGACCAGCCAATTGACAAGGTCAGCTACAAGTATCGGAGCTAATTATTTAGAAGCAGATGCTGCTGAATCAAAAAAGGACTTTAAACATAAAATCTCTCTTTGCCGTAAAGAAGCTAAAGAATCAAGACATTGGCTAAGAATGATGGCAAAAGCAAATCAAGGCAAAAAAGAAATTTGTCGAGAGTTATGGCAAGAAGCGCAGGAACTGGTCTTGATTTTTTCTGCCATTCTGAAAAAATGATTATGTCATTGAGTTATTAAATATTCATTTGAAATTGGGATTTTGAACTTGGGATTTGTTAATCACTATTATGGAAAAAGATGTTGAGAAAAAATTAGATGAGATTCTCGAGCACGCAAAAAAGATGAAAAAAGAAGAAAAGCTTGATCTATCTTCTGATGAGGATTTATCAATCGCGGTGATGAATCTGGTTTCAATTGAAGAGCACTTCTTTTTCACGGGCGCGAAAACGGGGAATAAAAAATATTTTGATATGATTTTGGAAGTGCGTGAGATGCGCAAGCAACTTCTGAAAAAACTTTTAAAAAATACCGAGGGGGAAATGTGGTGCATTTCCAAGCATCTGCTCGCCGCTTCAATGAGATTAATGGAAGTGGGTACTAAACAGCTGAGCGCCGGCAATAAAGAAGAGGCTTATGAGCTTTTTGAAAAAGCCTACAATATTTATGCTCTGTTCTGGGGATTAAATCTGAATGTGGTTGATACTTCAGACATAAAAGAAATTGATGAAAACGCCATCAATAAGCATGACCAAGAGAAAAAGGGCTTTATGGGCAAATTGGGGGTGCTGGTAAAAAAGGTAATCGATTGTTGTATTGAGTAAATAACTCACTCTTGACATTAAAATTAAATGCTTTAATATTAGTGTACCTATACCTCTGGTGTAGGTAGTTTATTACTACTGGCATAAAATCTGATTTAGCTACAAGATATATGCCAGCCCGTAGCGACCCCGCCTTTGGCGGGGGAGCGGAGGAGTAACAAGCTTGCCGAGGCGTCAGGCCGAGGATAGCACCGACTTCAGTCGGGGCTAGCTTATTAAATATTTAATTATAATCATATGAACAAAGAAAAAGCCTTAATTAATTTCAAAAAAGCGCAGAGCTTGGTCAAAAAGATCATCTCTATGCTGGAAAACGACGAGTATTGCATTGACATTATGCAGCAGAATTTAGCTGTTATCGGCATGCTTAAATCAGCCCATCAAATGCTTCTAGAAGGGCATCTTAAAACTTGTTTCAAAAGCGCCATGGAAACCAAAAACGAGGCCAAAAAAAATCGGATGATTACCGAGATTTTAAAAGTGACCCGCTGGTCATCCTGAGCCACGTTACAAGCAGTGCTTTACGTGGCGAAGGATCTAAAAATAGCCAACAAGTAATTAAATTGGAATATCGAACTCAAAAAAGAGGGCCAAGATGAATAAAACAACTGTCCAAATCGCTGGAATGCATTGTCGTTCTTGCGAACTGCTGCTTGAGGGAGAGTTTAAAAAAATCAAAGGGGTAAAAAAAGTTGAAGCCAGCTTTAAAAGAAAAGAAGTGGTTGTCTATTCAAAATTCGACCTCTCGGATAAAAAAATAGAAAATGTAGCAGCCAAGGCTGGTTATGCGGTTGGCATTGAAAAGCCGAAATCATGGGTAACCTCCGATCCGCAAACTTATAAGGATCTCTTCACCGCCTTGCTGATTTTTATGGCCATTTATATTTTAGCCCGACGGCTTGGCATTTTTAACTTGAGTTTCGGTTCCAAAAATAACCCTTCCAGCTTATTGGTCGTTTTAATGGTTGGCTTGACCGCCGGTTTTTCCACCTGCATGGCTTTGGTCGGCGGATTAATTCTTGGCATTTCTTCCCGTCATGCGGAAATGCATCCTGAAGCTACTCCCATGCAGAAATTCCGTCCTCATCTTTATTTTAATTTGGGCAGAATCGCTTCTTATTTTGTTTTGGGTGGGCTCATTGGGCTTATCGGAAAAGCATTTCAGTTATCAGGTTCTGTTTTGGGTATTTTAACAATTATTATTGGTCTCGTGATGCTGGTTGTCGGATTTCAATTGACCGAGTTATTCCCGCGCCTTTCCAATATAAGCTTGACTCTCCCGACTGGTTTAACCAGAGTTCTAGGCATTAAAAAGCATCATGAAAAAGAATATAGCCATTTAAATTCGGCATTGGTTGGCGCTCTAACCTTTTTTATGCCTTGCGGTTTCACTCAAGCAATGCAGCTTTATGCCATGAGCACCGGAAATTTTCTCTCTGGCGCTTTAATTATGGGAGCATTCGCCTTGGGCACTGCTCCCGGACTTTTAGGCATCGGCGGATTGACTTCAGCCATTAAAGGGGCCTTTGCCCGTCGTTTCTTTAAATTCGCTGGTATTGTGGTGGTCTCTCTGGCTGTCTTTAATATCTCCAACGAGCTAAATCTCACTGGTTTAACTGCAAAATTTTCTTCTTCAAGCGCCAAAAGCGGAAGCAAGGCGTCGCCAACATCTGACCCTAATGTGGTTGAAGCCAATGGCAAGCAAATTGTCCGCATGACCCAGAATTCTAATGGCTATTCACCCAACTCTTTTACCATTAAAAAAGGAATGCCGACTAAATGGATTGTTAATTCGACTGATCCCAATTCCTGCGCCGCCAGCCTCTACTCCTCGCAATTAAATGTTCGAAGTTACCTAAAATATGGCGAAAATATCTTTGAGTTTACGCCCACCGAGGTGGGTAGAATCAATTTTTCCTGCTCTATGGGCATGTATCGCGGATATTTTGAAATAGTAAGTAATAAGTAAGATGGGCAAAAAGACAATTATCAATATCTCCGGCATGCACTGCAATTCCTGCGCCGTTAATATTGAACATGATTTGCGCAAAGAAAAAGGGGTTAAATCCGCTAACGTCAACTACGTCACAGAAAAAGCTCACATTGAATATGATTCTAAACTAACAAACCTTGATCGCCTCAAAGAGGTTATCCATAAAGCTGGCTATAAAGCGACGGCCGGGGACGAAATGCAAGGTATGGAACATGAACTTGAGGTCATGCCCAAAGACACTAAGATGGAATCTCATGAGATTTATGTTCTAAAAAATAGATTTGTTATCTCTCTTATTCTGGCCCTGCCGATTATTTACATGGTTATGGGAGAAATGGTGGGTCTTCCAATCCCGGGGTTAATTGAAAAATATAATATTATTATCCAATTGATACTTTCAACCGCAGTTATTTATGCTAGCTTTCCTATTTGGACATCTGGATTTAAGAGTCTTCTGCGTCTAAGACCCAATATGGATTCTCTAATTTTTGTCGGCACAGCAGCGGCTTATTTCTATAGTTTAGTCATCTCCATTTCTTATTGGATGAGCCCAACTGAAATGATGCCAAAAATATATTTTGAGAGCGCCGTTTTTATACTCGTCTTTATATCTCTGGGCAAATATTTAGAGGCAACCACTAAAGGCAAGACAAGCGAGGCGATTAAAAAACTAATGGGGCTAGCCCCCAAAACCGCCACGGTTTTGAGGGAAATCCCAAATCCCAAATCCCAAATCCCAAAAATTATCGAGAAAAAAATTCCCATTTCTGAAGTAAAAGTCGGAGATATCGTCTTGGTTAAGCCGGGAGAAAAGATTCCGGTTGACGGACAAGTCATCGAAGGTTATTCAAGTGTTGATGAAAAAGCAATTACCGGCGAAAGTATCCCCGTTGAGAAGAAAGTAGGCGATGAGGTAATCGGTGCCACCATTAACAAAACTGGTGTTCTTCGATTTCAAGCAACTAAAGTAGGAAAAGACACTATGCTCGCCCAAATTATCAAGATCGTTGAAGACGCGATGGGCTCAAAGGCGCCGATTCAGCTTTTGGCAGATAAGGTCTCGTTGTATTTTGTGCCAACCGTCATCGGCTTAGCCCTTCTATCTTTCGTTATTTGGCTTATTGCGGGCTTAAGCTTCGCTTTTGCCCTGACCATTTTTGTGGCTGTCTTAATTATCGCCTGTCCCTGTGCACTCGGCTTGGCCACACCAACAGCCGTGATGATGGGTTCAGGGCTGGCAGCTAAACATGGTATTTTAATTAAAAGTGCTGATGCCCTTGAAAAAGCGCAAAAAATTAATGAGGTTATTTTTGATAAAACCGGCACACTAACCAAGGGCGAGCCAGAAGTAATCGATATTGTTAAAATCAATGAAGACGAAGAAAAAATTCTTCAAATTGCCGGATCGGCAGAAAAAAATTCCGAACATCCTTTGGCGCAAGCAGTGGTTAAAAAAGCCCAAGAAAATGAAATTGAATTTCTGCCGGCCCAAGATTTCGAAGCCTTGCCTGGCAAAGGTGTGAAAGCCAGAGTCGCTGGAATGAATATATTGTTAGGAACAAGAAAACTATTAGAAGAAAACGGGATCGAAACTTCTAAAATCGAAGAAAAAATCAGAGAGTTGGAGCATCAGGGTAAAACGACCATAATTCTCTCGATTGACAAAGAAATCGCCGGCTTAATCTCTATTGCTGATACTCTAAAAGAGCACTCAAAAGAAGCTGTAGATACACTCCACAAAATGGGGATTAAAGTTGCTATAATTTCCGGCGATAATCAAAGGGTAGCTGATGCTATTGGCAATAAATTAAATATCGACAGAATTATGGCCGAGGTTCTGCCGGCTGATAAGGCAAAAGAAGTTCAAAAACTGCAAAAACAAGGAAGTATTGTCGCCGCAGTCGGAGACGGGATTAATGACGCGCCCATGCTCGCCCAAGCTAATCTCGGCATTGCGCTTGGTTCTGGTACTGACGTTGCTGTTGAGACCGGCGAGATAGTACTTATCAAAGACGACTTGCACGATGTAATTACCGCGATTGACGTCAGCAAGTTTACTTTAAGAAAAATAAAACAAAATCTTTTTTGGGCTTTTATTTATAATATTATCGGTATTCCTCTGGCTGCCGGAGCTCTTTATCCGGTCATCGGTTTACTTTTAAGTCCTTCAATTGCTGCCGCGGCGATGGCCTTTTCTTCGGTCAGTGTAGTTCTCAATTCTCTCTCGATGAAATTCTACAACAAGAATAAGTAAGAAAGGAGTACTATGATGGATTTTGACATGATGGGAGGGGTTGGAGGATCAGGGATGATGTTTTTTGCCTGGATTGCCTATGTGTTTGTCATTATTCTTTTAATTCTCGGGATTATTGCTCTCTGGAAGTATATTCAAAAGAAGTAAAGCTCTAAAATTAAAAATCGGTGGAGGACAAGTTGACGCGAGAGCCTAAGCTCCCTTGTCCTCCACCGCAGGAGGGTAACAGCCCATGCGCTGTTAACCCGAGGGGGTCAAGATGGAACACTGAGTCCGACGGGCAAACCAAGTTGTTCTGCCTTTATGCGACCATGGATTGAAGGGCTGGGAGCGCAAGACTCTCAAGAGCGATGTTGAAATCGAGGTCTTGGGGCAGGACGCTTCCCCCAGGAGTTGTCAAGGGGAAAGGATTGACTTGAAGACGAATCCGGACCATCTTCGGGTCTTGAGGGCAAAGAGACATCTCGAGTCTGAAGTATGGTCCGCAATACTCCGGGTTCTGGAACCAGATACTGCCTGATTCCTCGAGAGATGGAAAGCGTTCCCGATACACGCGTTCGCTAATCCGCACCTCGTAATGATGCGGGTAGGGGTCGGTCTCGTCTCGCTGGAAGACGACCATCTCATCGCAGATGAACATCCGCGAGCCGCTCGCTCGACCCTCCTCATCTCCCCAAAGGTACTGACGCTCGGGCCTGGTAATCGCCACCATCTGGGTTCCTCCTTATCCGTTCATTCAGAATGGGTGCTGGTACTTCTCTCGTCTTTAATATAAGTTTACACAAAAAATAGTTATTTGCAATAGATTAAAAAATCGGGGCACTCGGACTCGAACCGAGAATATCCGCCTCCCAAAGGCGGCGCCTTAGCCAATTAGGCCATGCCCCGACTCTTTATTTTTATCACAAA
>JAHJRZ010000024.1 GCA_018830605.1 Patescibacteria group bacterium
ATCTCTTTAATCATCCTCTAATTTATACCAGAAAATTAAATAAAATCAAAGCTAACCCCAACACCACTTTTGCGACGGCCGTTTAAAAAGTGTAGCTGGATTTAATTCCAAATAAAACTTCCTCCACCTAATATACGGAGAATAATTCAGGAAAGAGATAAAAAAATGGAGGCGATTTGGTAAATCTCTTTTCAGGCACGCCTCCGAGCCCGAAAAGTTGGTTGTTGTCCTGTCAGGGCTGAGCGGCGACGCTCGCCTCCTCTGGCTTGTAGCCGCTCATCATCACGAGACCACCCCCCGCCAGTTGGTCTGCTTGGGACCCAGTAATGCCGAGAGTCGCAGGCGTGATGATGTCCCAGAGACCGAGCACCTTGCCAAGAGCGAACAACTGGAAAGCCGCGCCTTGGTCGCCGATGACTCCGCCGACCTCGATGTAGGAAGAACCACCAGCGAGACGGTCAGGCTGGGGATAGCCCTTCAGCACATCGACGAGAGCCCCGCGAAGTTCCTCCGCCTTGGCCTTGTTGACCCCCACGGTGATGAAGTGGCAGTCGACCTTCTTGATACCGTCTCCGGCTTCGGACTCGTGCGGCATCGCGTAGATGTGCACCGTGCCTCCTGGCATCTGGTCAACGTCATCGCCCCGCTTGATGACCTCGACGAGTTCGGGGTCTCCTTCGACTTCCTCGCCCTTCCGAAGCTGGACAGTGGTCGCCTGCAGGATTTGGTATAGCCTTTCGACTTCCATCGAGATGACCTCCTTGAGTGTCTGACAGAATAAAGTCATTATAAATGATTATACCTGCTATGTCAAGTCCCGATTTGAATTTTAGTAATAAAAAGAATAAAGTAAAAACAAGGAGTTGTATGCCAAATTTTTCAATAGGAATTGTCGGACTTCCCAACGCGGGTAAATCAACCCTTTTTAATGCCCTTTTAAAACAAAGAAAAGCAGCGACAGCCATTCATCCCTTTACTACCATCGACCCCAATGTTG
The DNA here is from genome assembly GCA_018830605.1 of Patescibacteria group bacterium. GTDB lineage: Bacteria > Patescibacteriota > UBA1384 > JAHJRZ01 > JAHJRZ01 > JAHJRZ01. The sequence continues at coordinate 998 of JAHJRZ010000024.1, forward strand.
GCATTATTAAGGTTCCTGACTTGCGGCTTAAAAAGATCAAAAAAATTCTTAAACTTAAAAAAACTATCCCGGCAATGATTAAATTCGTGGATATCGCCGGATTAGTCAAAGGCGCGCACAAAGGAGAAGGGCTGGGCAATCAATTTTTAGCTCATATTCGTGAAGTCAACGCCATTATTTTAATCTTCCGGCTCTTTGAAAACTCCGATGTCTCCCATGTGGCGGGCGAGATCAAGCCAAAAAACGATCTTGAGACGATCTGGACAGAATTAATCTTAGCGGATATGAAGACCTTGCAGAAAAAGATCGAGGAGATCAGAGGCAGAGCCAACGCGGGCGACAAAGAAGCAGCCGCTGAATTTGAGACCTTGGAAAAAATAAATCTTAATCTCAATAAAGAAGTCTTGACCAATGAGATCCCGCTCAATAAAGAAGAAAAAAAGATAATCAAACCTCTCAACCTCTTGACCATTAAACCTATTCTTTATGTGGCTAATATCTCAGAATCTGACCTGCCCAAGCCCAAAATCTCCGAGCTGCCCGAGATTCCCAAAAAAGTATTAGCGTCTTTAGTCTTTGTCTCAGCTAAACTTGAAGAGGAGTTTTCTGACTTGGAAAAAAATGAGATTAAGGAATACTTAAACTCTTGCGGCATGAAGCGCTCGAGCCTGGATGATTTAATCCGCGGAGCGTATTCACTTTTAAAACTTATCACCTTTTACACTACGACCGAAGATTATGTTCAGGCCTGGCCAATTAAAGATAGCTCAACGGCCTTGCGTGCCGCAGGAAAAATCCATAGTGATTTCGCTAAAAAATTTATCCGAGCCGAAATTCTGCCTTACAAAAAACTGATTGAAGCCGGGGGGCTTGCTGAGGCCTCAAAAAAAGGCAGGATCAAAGCCCAAGGAAAAAAATATCAACTTAAAGATGGAGAGATTATCCATTTTAAGCACAATTAGTCTTGCATAAATAACCTAAATCTGATAAGATTTAAGAGAGAATTATGAATTACATCCTTACTTTAATCTTAGAAAAAAACGAGCAAGAAAAAACTATCAGCGAGATCAAGAAATATCTGGAAGAAAAAAAAGGCAGATTAATCGACCAAAAAACAAAAGGAGACTCGATCTTAGCTCTTGAGGTTGAAATTGATCCGCAAGAAGTAGAAAAGCTGAAACGCAAGATAAGAGGAGAAAAAAAAGTTATCTCCTATCTTTTAGAAAAAAAAGTGGAGATTAAAAAAATTAAAGAAAAAGTTAAGAAGACAAAGAAGCCAATAAAAAAATCAGCCCCAAAAATAAATAAGACCAAAAAAGTCTTGGCCTCAATGCAAGAAGAAGAAAAGAAGATAAAAGATTTAGATTCGACTTTAGACAAAATATTAAATGAGTAATAACTATGTTTAGCTTAAACAGAGCCACCATTATCGGGCACTTAACTCGAGACCCAGAACTGCGCACCACCCCTAACGGCAAGAATGTCTCCAGCTTTTCTGTCGCCACTAACAAAAGATGGACTGATGCCGCCGGCCAAACTCAAGAAACGACTGAATTTCACGATATTGTCACTTGGGAGAAGTTGGCTGAAATCGCTTCAACCATTTTTCACAAAGGCGACCGGGCTTATGTTGAAGGCCGTCTGCAGACCAGAAATTGGGAGGCGCAGGACGGCTCTCGCAGGTCAAAGACCGAGATCGTGGCAGAAAATCTGATTAATCTCTCTCCGCGCAAGGGACCCCAAATCCCAGCAAAAACAGAAACGGGAGAAGAAGACCAGTCGCCTAAAGAAGAGAAGCCCGAAAAAGTCAAAGCCGGAAAAACTGAGACAGAAGAGATTGATATTAATGATATTCCATTTTAAAATAAAACCAAAGCTTTCTATATGAGAAAACGATATTGTTATTTATGTAAAAATAAAATTGAGACGGTTGAACCGACTGACACTGGGACACTTAACCATTATGTTTCTTATTTTGGCGTGATTGAACCGAGATCAAAGACTCGGCTCTGCCAAAAACATCAGAAAAAAATAAGCAGCGCAATAAAAAAAGCCAGAGATTTAGGATTAAAGTTTGGAGAAAGCTAAAAGGGAGGACGCAATGCTAATATCAGCCTTAGAGCTCAAGGACGGCGAGGTCATTTCTCTTGAGAGCGGAGCAGTGATAGGAAAAATTAGAGAACCGATTGTCGATCCTAATAATGGCAAGGTTCTGGCTTTTGACGTTAGAGTTGGCTTTCTGACTAAACGGCTGATTTTAAGCTCTAATGATATTATCGAGTGGCAGCACAGCGCTCTCTTAGTTTACGGAATGAATGTTTTGGTTGAGCCGATCGAGATAAAAAGAGTGTTTGATCTAATCAAAAAAAGAGTTAGGATTATCGGTAAAAAAGCTTTGACGCAAAAAGGAGTTAAACTTGGCCGGGTCGAAGATGTTTATATTGATTCTACGACCGGTATGATCGCTAAATACAATCTGACGCACGGCATTCTTTCCAATTTTATCGAAGAGGGGAGGATCATTCCGGCAAATTTAGTCGTCAAGATTGATAAAAAAGGGATAATTTTCAAGGACTCGGTGGCTGAAGGGGATAAATCTAAAGCAGCAGCGACCAAGACTGCAACCGCCTAAAGAAAAGAAGAATTATTAAGAAAAGATCAGTCAAAAAAATATCGCACCAGGAACCAACTTCAAGGCGACCATTTTCAAATACTATCTTCCCGGAGATAGAACCACTTGGTGGGAACGGAGTCCGTGTTGGCAATCCCAATGTCGAAGCAAAAGAGCCGAACCAACCTTTATTAGAACCATAATAGAATACTCCGCCGCCAATAATTACTACGGCCAAAATAATCCCGATAATAATTAGATTCTTCTTGCTCATCATTTCTCCTTTTTGCATAAATTTATTAAAAGCAGTTATTAACAAAAAAAACTGCTGCAAAAATTATCGTCTCAATTATATTTTACAAGAAAGAGAGAAAGAGAGAGTCAAGAGGACAAATTATGGGGCTCTAAAAACCAATTGTTCTTGCCGTTAAACAACAAATAACATATAATCAAACCAAGATGACACAACAAGAAAAAGACCTACAAATTGCTCACTCAATTAAACAAAAGGTTGAGAAAAAATTAAAAGATAATTTAATCTCAATCACTTTTTATGGCTCAAGGGCAAACGGCACTGGCCGTAAAGATTCAGATCTTGATCTTTTTGTTTTAGTCAAAAACAAACCTAAATTGGGCAGTATTGGAGATGAAACGATCATCCAAATCACGACTCAATATTTAAACCAAGAAAATATGCTTATCACTCCGGTCGTTTATGACCTAAAAACCTATCAAAAATATAAAAATCTTTCCTATCTGAAAGAGGTACGGAAAGGCATAAAATTATGAGCGAAAAAGAATTGGTTAAAGAAATAATAGAAAAATTCAAAGAAAGAATTGAGGCGGCGGAGTTATTACTGAAAGACAAAAAATTTGAGGACTCGGTCTCGCGGTCGTATTATGCTCTTTTTGATGCTGTTCGCGGTTTACTCGAATTAGAAAAAATAACCGCCAAAAGCCACCGAGGAGCAATCACTAAATTCCATCAACATTTTATCAAAACCGGAATTTTTGATATTAAAACCTCTAAAACTATTGCCAGATTAATTAAGTTGAGAGAAGAAGCAGATTATACTTTTCAAACCGAAATATCAAAAGCCGAAGCAGAAACAGCCTTCAAAGATACAAAGAAATTTTTAATGGCAGTAGAAAATTATTTGAATAAAAATTATTTGAATAAATAATAACCCCATAACTTTCAGGCGATCGTTAGGAAGTTATGGAATCCAAAAAATCCCCGCGGGGGGATTTTTTGAAATATGTTTGGGCGGATGTATCTTCTTACATCATTCCACCGCCTGGGGGCATCCCCCCGGGCATCTTTGCTTCTTCTTTTTCCGGCAGATCAGTAATTACTGCCTCGGTCGTCAGAACCATAGCTGCGGCTGAAGCGGCATTTTGGAGAGCCGAACGGACCACCTTGGTCGGATCAACAATCCCGGCAGTCATCATATCAACTATTTTATTTTTAATTGCATCATAACCCTCTTTGCCATTTGATTTTTCGCCAATCTCTTTAATAATTACTCCCGGGTCCTGTTTGCCAGCGTTTAAAACAATCTGGCGGATAGGGGACTCGACCGCCTGGCGGACAATCTTGATGCCAGCCAAAACTTCATCTGAAATCGCGGCCTCGTCCTTGGCAACAATTCCATTATCAAGAACTTTAGCCGCATGAATCAATGAGACGCCTCCGCCCGGCACAATTCCTTCTTCAATCGCTGCTTTGGTCGCATTCAAGGCATCTTCAAGCTTGTCTTTTTTATACTTCATCTCTGCTTCAGTCGCTGCGCCAACCTTGATCACGCCGACTCCGCCGGACAATTTAGCCAAGCGCTCTTCTAATTTTTCTTTGTCAAAATCGCTCTCTGTATTTTCCAATTCTTTACGGATAGCAGAAATCCTCGCCTCAATCTCTCTGCTTCTGCCCTTGCCAGAAACTATGGTCGTTTTATCCTTATCAGATAAGACCTTGCCTGCCTCGCCCAGCATTGAGAGCTTGACATTTTCAAGCTTTAAGCCTAAATCTTCAGAAATAATCTGCCCGCCAACAAGAACGGCGATATCAGCCATCATCTCTTTTTTGCGGTCGCCAAAGCCCGGAGCTTTAATCGCCAGAGCATTAAACGAACCTTTAAGCTTGTTAACAATTAAAGTCGCCAAGGCCTCGCCCTCAACATCTTCCGCTAAAATAACTAAATCTTTTCTGCCAGACCCAACCATCTTTTCCATCAGAGGAACAATCTCACTTATCGTTGAGATCTTTTTGTCAGTGATAAGAATATAAGGATCCTTAAATTCAGCGGCTAAGGACTCTGGATCAGTCATCATATAAGGAGAGATAAAACCCTCGTCAAACTGCATGCCCTTGACCACTTCTTTTTCCAGGCCTAAGGTCTGCGACTCTTCAACCGTGATCGGTGCCTCGTGCCCAACCTCTTCAATAATCTCCGCAATCATCTTGCCCATCTCTTTTGACTCGGCTGAGATGGAAGCGACCGCCACAATCTTGTCTTTATTGTTTTTGATTTGGATTGAATTCTTCTTAAACTCTTCAATCAAAGCTTTGCTGGCCGTCTCAATGCCCCGGCGGATACCCATTGGATTAATGCCGGTGGCAATGTACTTTAAGCCCTCATTAATCATCTCACTCGCGAGTATCACGGCCGTAGTCGTGCCGTCGCCAACTTGGGAGTTCGTCTTCTCTGCCACTTCTTTAATCAATTCCGCTCCCATATTCTCAATCTTACCCTTAAGTTCAATCTCTTTGGCGATCGTCACTCCATCATTGGTAACAGCCGGAGCTCCAAATCCTTTATCCAAAACCACATTTCTGCCCTTAGGGCCGAGTGTCACCCTCACCGCATTTGAAACTTTATTAACCCCTCTTTTCAACCCTTCTCTCGCTCTTTGTGAAAACTTGATATCTTTTGCCATAAGACCTCCATTAATTAATTATTGCTAAAATATCATCAAAATCTGCCACTAAATATTCCTTGTCCTGAATCTCAATTTCAGTCGGACCGAACTCTTTGTAAATTACTCGATCGCCTTTTTTAAGGCCTAACTTTTTAATCTTCTTCCCTTTGCCTAAAGCAAAAATAATGCCTTCCTGCGAGCGCTTCTCTTCCGCTGTATCCGGCAGAACAATCGAAGATTCTTTCTCTTCTTTTTTGGGCTTAGTAATTACTACTCTGTCGCCTAAAGGTTGTAATTTCATAAAGCATCTCCCAATTTTTAATTTTATTTTTGAAAATTGATAATTGAAAATTGTAAATTGCCGCCGCAGGCGGCTTCAAGGGTGATAGCGAGGAAGGGGGAACCTCCACTATCACCCCCAAAACCACTCGCCCTGTCAAATAATCCCGCCGCAGGCGGGATTGCCTACAGGCATTTGACGGGGCAAGCAGAACCCATCTTAGCAAGAGTTTATTTCAATGTCAAGGGACGATACAAATTTGCTCTGCAAATTTTACGTCCTGCAGACCACGTTAATTGCCGCTGGCAATTTTACGTGGTCAAGATTATTATGATATAATTTTACTAACTATGACAAACAACAAAGAGAACAAAAAAAGCCTGCTTGAAGAGACGATCTCTCAAGCTTCGCACGAGCAAGAAGAAGAAGAGACCCTAAAAAAAGCCAAGAATATGGGGATGTCATACGTCAATATTATTGATTTTCCTATTAAAGCAGAGACTCTCTCTGTCTTTGCCAAAGAAAGAGCTTCAACCTTAAAGGCGGTTCCTTATCTGCAAGTAAAAGATAGTGTGCGCGTGGCGACTAATAATCCAGAAGATGAAGAGCTCTTGTCCTATCTTGAAGAATTAAAAAAGAATAACAACCTTAATTTTATTCCAGTCTTAGCTTCCCGCTCGAGCCTCAGATACGGGCTCTCCCTTTACGAGGGGCTGATTCGGCCCGAAACAAAAAAAGTCGGCGAAGTTAAAATCTCCAAGAAAAAATTCCAGGAAGAGATTAAAGACTTGGCTCATCTCAAAGAAAAACTTGATACCTCTTCGACCACTGCCATCCTTGATGTGCTTCTGGCTGGCGCGGTCGTCTCCAGGGCATCAGATATCCATCTTGTGCCCGGGAAGATTGAGGCGATTATTCGCTTCCGCATTGACGGAGTACTGCATGACATCTCCAGAATCAGTAAAGATAAGTACCAAAATTTAGATTCCAGAATTAAGTTTTTAGCCAAGATGAAGATGGGTGAAGAATTCCTGCCCCAAGACGGCAGATTTAGAAGTCAGGTTTATGAAAAAGATATTGATCTGCGCATCTCATCTCTTCCCACGCTTAATGGCGACAGTCTTGTCATGCGGCTTTTAGAAGAAAAAGAAAAAACGATTCAGATTTCAGAGCTCGGCTTTAATCCCGGAGCCATAGAGGCGATCGAACGAGCCATTAAAAAACCAGCCGGCTTGATCTTAAACACCGGGCCGACCGGCTCGGGCAAGACGACCACTCTTTACGCTATTCTTAATAAACTCAACCGGCGCGAGGTCAAGATTATCACCTTAGAAGATCCGGTCGAATATCAAATCGAAGGCATTGACCAGACCCAGATCGATCCGCGCCACAATCTTGATTTTGCCAAGGGCTTAAGAGCGGCCCTGCGCCAAGATCCGGATATTATTATGGTCGGCGAGATTAGGGATTTTGAGACCGCTTCTATCTCTTTACATGCGGCCCTGACCGGCCACTTGGTTCTCACGACCTTACATACTAATAACGCGCCCGCGGGCTTGGTCCGGCTTCTTGATATGAGAATCAGGCCGTTTCTCTTGGTCGGTTCAATTAATTTAGCCATTGCTCAACGGCTGGTACGGCTCATCTGTCCGGAGTGCAAAAAAAAGTATGCACCGAGCCGCGCAGAAAAAACAATCCTTAATAATTATCTCAAGAAGAATCAAATTAAAAGAATACCCGTGATCTGTGAAGGCGCTGGCTGTAAAAAATGCAATCAGACCGGCTATTTCGGCCGCACCGCGATTGTTGAGTATTTAGAGCCGAAAGAAAAAATCGAAGAGCTAATAATGCAAAACGCCACCCAAACCCAAGTGGAGAGAACCGCCATCAAACTTGGCATGAAGACGATGAGAGAAGACGGACTGGATAAAGTCCTCGCTGGCCAGACCTCAATTTCGGAGATATTAAGAGTGACAGCAGAGTACTAAAACCCTCCTGCGCCGATTTGTCGCAGGGCAAAATCTACTAATAAAAAAGAGGTTAGAACAATAATCAAGCCGATAATTGAATTGACGATCGTACCCTTGGCCGCCTCTGCCGCATCCGGATTGCCAGAAGAAGTAATATATTGATAACCGCCGATAATCAAATAAATAAAAGCAATAAGCCCTGCCAGACCAAAAGCAATATGAAAAACTTGGGTGACAACATACTGCAAATCGTGGTCTCCCAATGGATTGTCGATCTTCTTCTCGCCTTCGGGCACAATGCCCTCGGCAAAAACAATACTTGAAAGAATAAATTTTTCCAGCATATTAAATATTATTGAGGAACGGGCAACTCGTTGTTCTCACTGCTATTTGATTCTGAAGATGCCGAGTTCTCCTCTTGCTCTTCCACCCCCAGTTGATAAAGCGGCTTGATCTTAAGACTTATCAGAATATAATTTACTAAAAGAGACGAGATAAAGATAATAATCAAGCCGATTATGGCATTAACAATCGTCCCTTTAGCACTCTCAATCGCTTCTGGATTGCCCGAAGAGGTGACATACTTAAAGCCGCCGATGATTAGATAAATAACGGCCACAATCCCGGCGGCCATAAAAGCAACCTGAATCAAGGCCTTGACCACCCCCTGCACTGAATCAAACCCGATCGGGTTATCAATGGAAAACAAGGGAGCCGTCTTGGCCAAAGCCACCCCAAAGATTATCATTGCCATAATAGTCCTCCTTTGA
>JAHJRZ010000025.1 GCA_018830605.1 Patescibacteria group bacterium
ATAGCTTTAATGGCTTTGATCGCTTTTTTGGCTCTAAACGAGAAATGGCTTGAAGCAGACTTAATGGATGTTTATAATTTATCTCTATCCGTGGCTAAATCAAAATCAAAAGACAAAGACAATGTATTAGGAGAGATTCAGAAATTTATCAAAAAAAATACGAAAAAACTAAAGTAAGGATTTGGTGAATAAAAATTGCGGACCCCCCTCTGTTAAAATGAAGGGTTTTTTATTTGACATAGTAAGTATTATTTGGTATAATACATCAGCCTGTTTAATCCTAAGGAAAGTGAGGTCGGTCTGATGATGTGGCCACTCAACCTCATCGTGAGACCGTGAGATGGACTGTGGGAAAATCCCACATATTCAATCTTTTTCTTTTTATGTCTAACATATTTTAAGGCAGGGATCAGATCAGTATCCGAGCTGACTAAAATAGCAGTATCATAATGATTTTCAAAAGCGCCAACCACTAAATCAACAGCAATTTTTACATCAACGCCTTTCTCTCTAATTTTGCCACTATCATAAACGATGCGGCCGGGCTTAATAACAAATTTGTTTTTCTTTAACAATTCCAAAAATTTTTGTTGATTGCTGACCAATTCTTTGCTCTTTTTAGAGTTATCAATGTTTCTAACAATCCCGACATAATATCTTTTGGAAACACAAGTTCTTTTATCGACTAAAAAATCAACAAATTTATTGTAATCAAAAATCTTATTTCTTTCTAATCTGACCTGTGATTCCATTAAGCGATGGCGCAGATTATTACCATCGATATAAACGACGACCTTTTCCTTTTTATTCACCATATAGTCCTATTTTGTCCCTTTTATCTTTTTTGGGCAACAAAAAGCCGCCCTTGCAATAAAGCAGAGGCGGCGATGTTAGTGAGACCACTATATACCCAGATAATATTTTTGTCAATGTGAATAAGTCCAAACTGTTAAAATGAGAGGTTTTTTATTTAATTTATCCTCAATTTGACGGCAGAAGTTTGTCTGGTAAAATATTATTGTATGGCAAAAGAAATTACAAATAATCAGGTGGTCGAAGTTTTAAGAAAAGAAATTAGAGGTGTTCGTAGTGATCTAAAAAGTGATATTGGTAATCTTCGCGGCGAGCTAAAAGCTGAAGTCCAATCATCAAAAAAAGAATTAGTTAAAAAAATTGAAGAAGATACAGAATTTTTAGCCAGAGTTACCAGTTCAAGTTTTACCAAAGTTGAAAAGAAGACAACTAAAGTCCATAAAGATTTGAAAGCAGATATTAATGGAGTCGACAGAAAACTTGATGCTGAAGTTAATCGAAAGGATGATGTTGACTTAGAAATCAAAGAAGTGGGAACAAGAGTCACTGTTTTAGAAAAACAAGTTTTGTGAATCCTAACAAGCTAATAAGCTTCAGTCATAGGCTGATCCGCCTTTGGCGGAAAAAAGCTACCGACCTCGTAAATTGCGAGGTTTTTTGGTATAATTGAGACAAATAAAAAAAGGAGGAAGATGAAAAAATTTTTTGGCCAGAAATTGGGTTTAAAATCAATTATCTCGCTGGTGATTACCGGATTAATTTATTTTCTTGTGCCGATTTCTTTCCGTTTTCATCCACCCTGCCGTTTGGAAGACAAAAGCTTGTGTATCCCAACAACTATCTCTACCACTCAGCCGCTCTTTAATTTAATGAAACTTGCCGGATTTACTCTTGATCTTTTTAAACTAATAATTTATCTTATAATTTTTTATCTGATTGTTTTGGTGGTTGTTTCGTTGATTATTAATCAATTAACCAAAAAACAAAAGATAGAGAATCAAATTTAAATTCAGTTAATTTGAGAAGAAGAACCCGTGGTCAGGAAATGGTAGGTGTGGTGTGTGATTTCCTAATCACGGGTTTTTGGTTTTTTTGGCTTTGGGGTTGGGGAGTGCATTATGCGGCAGCCAAGGAGCTCGAAGTTCGTTGTACGCTCGGCAGATCCCCTCTTTATCCCAGGGGCTGTTCAAGAAGCGAACGTTGGGCTTCTCCCGAAGCAGAGGAACGAGTTCTTCCTCATTCGTCGCTGGCAGACCGTAGATGATGATGCATCTCCCTTTATCAGCCAGCCACATTGCCAAGCTGAGACCAAGGAGACCATCCCTGCGGCGAAAGTCGGAGGAGATGAGCGTCAGTTCATCACACTTCAGGGCATAGCGACGTCTAATCTCAAGAGCGACGCGGCGATAGTTCTCATAGATTCGTAACATCTTTCCGCCTCCTTCCATCAGAAAGTAAGTGCTGACAATTTTATTATATACCAAATAATTAAGTATTTGCAAATAGTATTGACGAGCTCTGGTTTTTAAGATAAAGTCAGGTTGAATTAGTATTATGCCGAGGCAAAAAATATTTTATTTCAAGAAAAATTTTCTTTGGGGCGCCAGCATCTCCTCTCATCAAACAGAAGGCGGCAATTTAAATGATTGGTCGGTTTGGGAAAAAAGAAATGCTAAGCGGCTTAGCCGCGAAGCAGTTGAGAAGTTTGGCCGGCTCAAAAATTGGCATCAAATTAAGAAAGAAGCAGAAGATTCCAAAAATTATATTTCTGGGCGCGCCTGCGATTTTTGGCATAAATATCGCGATGATTTTGACCTCGCCAAATCATTAGAATTAAAGGCTTTGCGTCTTTCGATCGAGTGGTCAAGAATTGAGCCGCAAAAAGGAATTTTTGACGAAAAAGCGATTAAGCATTATCTTCGCATGATAAAAGCACTACGCAAGAGGGATATTGAGCCCTTTATTACTCTTTGGCATTGGTCATTGCCCCCTTGGATTTCAAAAATGGGCGGCTGGAAGAATCCTAAAACAATTAATTACTTTTGCCGTTATGTTAAAAAAATGAGCCAACATCTTAAAGGCAAGGTAAAATTTATCACTACCATTAATGAGCCGGAAATCTATACATCTTCTTCTTATTTCTATGGAGTCTGGCCGCCGCAAGAGAAGAATTTTTTTTCTTATTTAAAAGTCTTAAATAATTTAATCCGCGCCCACGAAAAATCACATAAAATTATTAAAAAAATCAGTCCCCGCTTTAAGGTCTCGATCGCCAAGAATAATGTATATTTCGCGGTCGAGAAAAATAGTTTTTTAAATCGATTTTTAAAATGGCTGGCTGATTGGTGGTGGAATTTTTATATCTTAAATCGTCTTAAAAACCATCTCGATTTTATCGGCTTGAATCATTACTTTCACAATCTAATCAACAACGGCTATAATCGTAATGAAAATAAAGTCGTTTCTGATTTGGGCTTCGAGCTTTATCCCCAATCAATTTATTATACTCTGAAGGATTTGAAAAAATACAAAAAACCAATCTATGTCACGGAAAATGGTTTAGCTGATAGTAATGACTCTAAGCGGAGCTGGTATATCAAAGAGGTTTTACGTTCTGTTCACCGCGCGATTCACGAAGGAGTTGATGTCCGCGGCTATCTGCATTGGTCTTTAATTGATAATTTTGAGTGGGACAAGGGTTTTTGGCCCAGATTTGGCTTGATTGAGGTTGATTATCATACTTTAGAACGGAGAACAAGACCCAGCGCTTATGAATATGCCAAAATTATTAATGATAGGGCGATTTTAAGGCCGCATAAAGTTGCATCGCCCCAAGGAACTCTTATTGAGGCTTAAATTAAAGAGTGGTCCGAAGTCCGACGCGAGGTTATCGTTTCGGTCTTAAGACCACTACGGCTACGTCTCTTTTCCTCTGTAAAGAGGCGATGTTGTTTTCAGAGCCACAGCGGCTTGAAGCCATGGGTGGTGCGCCTCAGTTCAATGTTCCGGCCGCCGCTGGTTTACCGAAATCACCATCCGGAATTTGGTAGGGATCGGCGACAACCGTGAGTCGCTCATCGGTCCGATGGCAGATGCCGGCTGCATGGGCGTCTATATCGGTATCGAAAGCATCCACCGCCGTGTTGGCGCCAAGTCACCCAAGAGGCAGGTCGTTGAACAGGCGATTAAGGCGGCGCATCAGGCCGGTCTGATTGTCATGGGCTCAATGATACTTGATATCACCGGAACTGAAACCGAGGAGAGCATCAAGAAGACGGTGGAATGGGTCATTGACCAGGGGCTTGACCTCCTTCAGTATTCGCTCTTGGCCGCTCTGCCTGGCAGTCTCACCCGCCAACTGGCCATAGCCGAGGGGAGGCTCATCAGCGTCAATCCGGAGCACTGCGACGGAGCTTGGCCGACGGTCGAACATCCGATTCTGTCTCCCAAGCAGCGCATTGAGCTTCTGCGTGATGCTTACTACCGCACCTACTCTGTGGCGGGAGTAGGCAGGCGCATCCTCGGCCACTCCAACCGTCCGCTCAACATTTTTGCCAACACCATTGTCAATAAAATGGCGCACCGTTGGTGGGACAAAGTCGACTATGACCATTGGGAGAAGACCCGCAATCTTGTTTAGCCCAAGTCACATTTTGTCTCTATGGGGACGTCTCACGTTTGGGCTGTCCCCATTTTTAATTAAGATTTTTAAGATTGATTTTCAGCGCTAATTGGGGTAAAATTAGAACGGTATTTATTTGAATTATCAAATTAATGAACAAGAAAAAGTATTTAATAATTTCAGGTTTAATCATTATTACTGTCGCTTTGATAGCCACAGGCTTCTTCACTTTAATAAATACTAAGAAAAATAAATCTTCATCATCTAATATGCCAGAGGTTAATAAAGAAAAAATTATTGCTCTTCCAGAGCCAAAACTCGATAGCTCGACCTCGATTGAAAAAGCGCTTTTAAATCGCCGCTCGGTGAGAGATTATAAATCAGAGGCGCTTAATCTGGCAGAAATTTCCCAACTTTTATGGTCAGCTCAAGGGATAACTGATAAAAAATCAGGCGGACGCACTGCGCCCTCGGCTGGTGCGCTTTATCCGATGGAGATTTATTTGGTTGTCAATAGAGTAGAAGGATTAAATCCGGGTGTCTATAAATACAATCCCAGCGGCCACGAAATAATTACCATTTTAACTGATGACAAGAGAAAGGAACTGGCCGAGGCGGCTTTGGGTCAAGATTCAATTGCCAAAGCGCCAGCGACAATTGTAATTGTTGCTGTGCCGGAGCGCACCCGCGTCAAATATGGTGACCACGCTGACCGATTTGTTGCTATGGAGGCTGGTCATATTTCCCAAAATATTTGTCTTCAAGTTATATCTCTTGATCTGGGCACTGTTACAGTCGGGGGTTTTGATGATCAAAGGGTAAAGAAACTTCTTAATTTGCCGGAAAACGAAATTGTTCTCTATTTAATGCCGGTGGGTAAAAAATAGATAAAGTCAAGATATCTCCTAAAACCTAAACACTTTTTTATCGTTTGACACGAAAGCAAGCAAGTAGAGTAGTGAACGGGTTAGGGGGAGGGGCTACGGGAACTAAGCTCTCGGAGTTCCTGACGAACTGCTTTGTCGGGATTTCGACTAGCACATTGGGAAAAATTCACCCCCTCGCCAAATTTTGGTGTGGGGGTTTACTTTTAATCTCTTTTAAGATATGATGATAATGAAATATAAAACCAAAGCTCCTTGCTTTTTAATTCAAAAAGTAAGACAATAGAAAACAAATGGGGGAGAAAGGAGAAAGATGCGAAAAATATTACTCTTAAGTTTAATCGTTCTGGTTGTTGCTTTTTATTCTGGTCTCTCAAATCTCGGGGTGGCTATCGCGCAGAAAGATGATATTGTTTTCAAGACCTTTGTCCACGATCCTCGAGCGCCTGGCAAACCGGTCCCTGTCTCTAACTGCACCGTCACCACCAATGACCAAGTCAGCGATTTCGGTCTGGCCGGCTGGTATATGCCTTCTGCCGGTATGGACTATCAAATTAACTTTGGCACCAAGCCCAAGAATCTAAGCGAGAGCCAAGTTTCAGCTGCCATTCAAAGTTCATTTAACACTTGGACCGCCGCTGATCCCAAGCAAAAGTTCAATTATGCCGGCACAACGACAACCAAAGCCGCTAAATTTGACGGCACCAATGCTATTCTTTGGAAAGGAATCACACGCGGCGCCCTGGCTATTACTTACGCTTGGTATTACACCACTACCGGCGAGCTGGTTGAGGCAGACACGGTCTTCAACCGAAATTATAAGTGGGATTTGACCGATATCTCGGCTGGCGACTGCGGCGGAACGACTGGTGATTATGACGTGCAAAATATCGCCACCCACGAATTCGGCCACTGGGTCGGTCTTGATGATCTCTACTCTTCAGCCGATAAAGATTTGACAATGTATGGTTATGGCGAAACCAAAGAACTAAAAAAGGATTCATTGGGATTAGGAGATATTTCCGGCGTCAACGCCATTGCCCCCTAAATTCACTCAAAAAAATTTCTCATCAAGTCCAAATATCAACTTTTGGGATAAGTATTTTGTTTTGTGTTTACTGTTATCTGTTATCTAACATATGTAAGTATTATAATACGTATTTTTTCGCCCTCTATAAAAGGGCGTTTTTTGTCGTTTGGCATAAAAGCAAGCAATCAGCCAATCTTTGCCACTACTATACTATATAGTAGAGTAGTGATAAAATTAGGATATATAATTAATCATTTCATTATGCAGATTAAAGGAATTGATGGGAAGGCAAAAAAAGAATTTTTTGCCGCGATGAAAAAATTAATCTTTGTCATTATTATTTATTTATTTTTATTTCCTTTAGGCGCCTTAGCTAAAAATTCCTGTTCTTCCTGTCAAGGTTCTCTGGCGGCAGCAGAGAGAGGCGGTTCTAAATCAGAAGGCCAGACCCAAACCCAAAGCCCCAGTCAGAGCGCTGGGCAAGCGCCAACACAAAGGCAGGAAGAGGGGCAGGGGCCAGGAGAAGTTGACCAGGAGCTAGAAAACAACAAGCCAAGCTACAATCCGAGAAGCGAGACAGCTCGAGCGCACATGAACGAAGTGGCCAAAGCAGTAGAGCAGCTGATTCTTATTTCTTATCAGCTTGAGAATCAAGGGCTGGGTAGCCAAATCCGCGAAATAGCGCGCAACCAGAGCGACGATGAGGACAAAGCTACCCAAGCACTAGATAATGCCCAAGGCAGAGGAGCAATTTTAAAATTTTTCTTGGGCGCGAATTATAAAGAACTTAAAGAAATTAAAAAAGTTTTAGAGCAGAATCAACAGAGAATTAATAAACTTAATCGCATTAGGGGGCAGATTTCCAATGAAGGGGAAAATGCTGATCTTGAGAATCAGATAAAAGTTTTAGCAGAACAAAATACTACTTTGCAAGCCCAGGCGAATGATTTGACTTCTGGCTTTAGTCTTTTGGGCTGGCTATTTAAGATAATATATAAGTGACTCTGATTTTTGGAAAAGATAATTTATGAAAGGAAAAACTCTCAAAATCTGAATCATTAAATGACAACTTTACCCTATTGAATAATTCGCCACGGCGAATTGCGACGTCGTCGCATTCAACAGGGTTTGGGCAATATTATTTGTGATTAATATTAAAAAGGAATATGGCTAAATTTATTTTCATTACTGGCGGAGTGCTCTCCGGCCTGGGCAAAGGGATAATTGCCGCATCAGTTGGTAATATCCTTAAAGGTAGTGGTTTAAATATTTCAATTATGAAATTTGACCAGTACCTGAATATCGATGCCGGGACATTAAACCCAACAGAACATGGTGAAGTTTTTGTTACTGCTGATGGCGCCGAAACTGATCTCGACCTCGGACATTATGAACGTTTTATCGATTGTAATTTATCCCATGAAAGTTCAGTAATGTCCGGTCAAATTTTTCAGACGATTCTCGAGAATGAACGTCGCGGTGAGTATCTCGGAAAAACGATTCAAATGATTCCCCATGTCACGGATGAGGTTAAAAAAAGAATAGCCCGGTTAGCGAAAAAATCCGAAGCAGATATTATTATCGTTGAAATCGGCGGCACTATCGGTGATTATGAGGGGGCCCATTTTCTGGAAGGCATTCGGCAGATGCGCCGAGATTTCGGCGCTGACAACACTTTATATCTTCATGCTGGCTTTTTGCCATATTTGGAGACAACCTGCGAATTAAAAACCAAACCTCTACAGAACTCTATTCGCGATCTGGCGAGCTACGGAATACAGCCGGACATTGTTTTTTGCCGGGCTGATTATCCTATCTCCAAAAAAGAGCTAGATAAAATCTCTCTTTTCTGTGGTATTGATAAGGATGGAGTGATTCCGCTTCAGACCTCAGACCAAGTTTACGAAGTTCCGTCTTTGCTTGAAAAATATAATCTTTCAAGAGTCATCGCTCGAAAATTAAATTTACACTTAAGAAAGTCTTCTTCTGAATGGCAGAAATTAGTAGCAAGAATCAAGAAACCAAAAAAACAAAAAGTTAAAATTGCCCTGGTTGGCAAATATATGGCTATGCGCGATACCTATATTTCGGTCATCGAAGCTCTAAAATCAGCTTGCTGGTGGAATGATGTTGACTTAAATCTTGGCTGGATTGATTCAGAGAAGATAGAGAAAGACGGCGCAGAGAAATATCTCAAGCAATATGACGGCATTGTTATCCCCGGCGGCTTTGGCAATCGCGGTATTGAAGGTAAAATTGCCGCCGCTAAGTTCGCTCGAGAGAATAAAGTTCCCTACCTCGGGCTTTGTCTGGGGATGCAAATCGCCACGATTGAATTTGCCAGATACGTACTTACGACCTCCGACTGTAATTCCGAAGAATTTAATCCAAAAACGAAAAATCCAGTGATTCATCTAATGTCTGAGCAATCAAGGATCAAAGATAAAGGCGGCACGATGCGGCTGGGAGTCTATAAATGCAAGCTCAGTCCAAAATCAATTTCTTATCAGGCATACGGCCAAAGAATAATTTTCGAGCGCCATCGCCATCGGTTCGAATTTAATAATAAATACCGCAAAATTTTAGAAAAAGCCGGACTTAGAATTGTCGGTGTAAATCCAGAAAAAAATTTAGTTGAGATAATCGAGCTTAAGAATCACCCCTTCCTTGTCGGCAGTCAATTTCATCCAGAATTTAAATCTCGTCCCAATCGCCCGCATCCGCTTTTCCGGCAATTCATCAAAATTGCGAAAAAGTTTAATAAACCAAACAATGAACCAAACAGGGGAAGGTTCTCTAGAAAGCACGGTTTTAGTAAAAATAATATAGAAATGAAGAGCAAATTAGGGACGGTTCTCAAAATATAGTAGAGATTAGCAAGAGGCAATAAAAATCTGGTTTAATTTTATGAATAAATTATTTTTTGACATTGAGACCCTGCCGGCGAATAGAGACAAGCATCAGATTCTAAAAAAATTCCACAAGATGAGATTAAAGCAGGGCAAGACCAAAATCTCTTTCGAAGAATTTCTCTCTGGCACGAGCTTTGGTGGAACATTTGGGAGAATTTTGTGCCTCTCTTACGCTTTTAATGACGAGCCGGTCAAGACGCTTTTTGGTGACGAAAAGAAGATACTTGAGGATTTTTGGCAGATCGCTGAGCGAGTCGATTTATTCATTGGCCACAATATTCTGCAATTCGATCTGTTATTTATCCGCCAGCGCTCAATTATTTTGGGGGTTAAACCGACCCGAACGCTTGATTTGAAAAAATATTACTCTAAAGATGTTTACGACATTATGCAGGAGTGGAATAATTGGAATAAAAATATCTCTATGGATGAGCTGGCGCACGCCTTTGACATTCCTTCATCCAAATCAAAAATGGACGGTTCGCAGGTGGCGGGATTCCACGAAGAGGGTCGAGACGAAGAAATTTATGAGTACTGCGCCGCTGACGTCGAAGTCACGCGGGCTATTTATAAAAAGATGAATTTTGAAGAATAGGAGGAAGAAAAAATGGCCAAACCCAAAAAATATTGGTCCGGAGATGTAACCAGGCGCAGCAATGCTTTGGATTTAGACAAAGATGTTTTTACCTGGAAAGACCCGCATAAAATTGCTCTCTCCTTAAAAAAATCAGCCGAAACAAGCACGCGAAGAAAGGCCCATCCATATCAATCGGCAATGTCGATGCTTAATTTTTACATCAACCGCGCCGGCAAAAACCTGCCCGCAAGCCAAAAGAAAATTCTTAAAGCAGCTAAAAAGGAGCTAAGAAAAATATACAATAAAGAGGAGAAATAAATGAATTTAGATGATTACCAAAAAATGGTAAAAAAGACGGCGGCCAAATATCGAAGCAAAGAGAAAACGATAATGACTTGGGGATTGGGAATTGCTGGCGAGGCAGGCGATGTCGCCGGTTGCATTAAAAAGACCTATTCTCATAATGACGATCAGAAAAAAGGGATCAAAGAAAATTTGGGTGACACAATGTGGTATATTGCTATGATTTGTAATTTCTACGGCTGGAGTCTTGATGAACTTTTGGACGAGAATATTAAAAAATTAAGCAAGCGCTA
>JAHJRZ010000004.1 GCA_018830605.1 Patescibacteria group bacterium
CGTTTCTGTCTTGGGCGGTTGGGCCTACCCGACCATCCTGCAAAAATTTGTGGTTTTGCCTAATGAGCTTGCGAAAGAAACCCCTTATATCAAATACAATATCGAAGCCACGCAAAAGGCCTTTGCTTTAGATAAGATAGTGGAGCGCGATCTTGCCGGTGAAACAGTGCTTACCATGGCCGATATCAATAACAACCGCTCTACCATTAAAAATGTGCGGCTCTGGGATCGCGAACCCCTGCTGGACACGTTTGGCCAACTGCAGGAAATCCGCACCTACTATGATTTTATCTCCGTTGATAACGACCGCTACCATTTAAACGGCGACTACCGCCAGGTCCTGCTCTCTCCTCGAGAGCTTAATTCTGCCAGCCTGCCTCAACGTACCTTTATCAACGAACGTTTAACCTTTACGCATGGCTTTGGACTCACTTTAAGTCCGGTTAATGAAGTGACGCCAGAGGGGTTGCCGGTGCTGCTGGTGAAAGATCTGCCGCCCTCATCAAGCGAAAAATCGCTTTCCGTGGGCCGGCCGGAAATATACTACGGAGAACTGGCCAATGACTGGGTAGTGGTGAATACCAAAACAAAAGAGTTTGACTACCCCTCGGGCGAGGAAAATGTCTTTGCTGACTATAAAGGAAATGGAGGCGTGAGAATTGAATCATTATTCCACAAAGCACTCTTTGCTCTGCGTTTCGGTTCGCTCAAAATTCTTTTGTCCAATGACATCACCAAGGATTCAAGAATAATGTATTACCGCAATATTGAAGAAAGGGTCAGACGGGCATTGCCTTTTCTTCGTCTGGATGGCGACCCGTATCTGGTGGTCACCAAAAAGGGGGAGTTAAAATGGATTCAGGACGCCTACACCACCTCCGACCGCTATCCGTATGCCGAGTCGATCGAAGACACTCTCGGCTCTCTGCCGGGCAGCCGCCTCAATTATATGAGAAATTCGGTCAAGGTGGTGCTCGATGCCTATGACGGCAAAATGACGTTTTACATTGCCGATAAGGAAGACCCGATTGTCCAAACCTATGCTAAAATTTTTAAGGATTCATTTGTTCCACTTGACGAGATGGATGAGGATTTAAAGGCTCACATACGGTACCCCGAAGATTTATTTGCTTACCAAACAAAGCTTTATATGGTGTATCATATGGATGAAGCGCAGATTTTTTATAACAAAGAAGATCAGTGGCAGATTCCAGTTATCACCGGCGAAAAGCAGATCGATCCGATGATGCGGCATATGATTATGAAACTGCCGGGCGAAAAACAGGAAGAGTACATTTTGATGATTCCGTTCACGCCCCGCGGCAAAGACAATCTCTCGGCCTGGATGGTGGCGCGCAATGACAAAGAGTTTTACGGACAAATAGTGGCGTATCGTTTTCCCAAACAAAAGCTAATTTTTGGGCCCACGCAGATTACCAACCGAATTAATCAGGACGCGGAGATTTCTCGTCAAATTTCTCTCTGGGATCAGAGAGGTTCTGAAGTTGTCAGAGGCAACCTTTTGGTCATACCGATTAAAGAATCGCTTATTTATGTCCAGCCGATTTACCTGCGGGCCGAAGGCGGGAAGATTCCAGAACTGAAAAGAGTAATTGTGGCTTATGAGAACCGTATTGCTATGGAAGAGACCCTGGATTTGGCTTTGGCGGCTGTGTTCGGCGGACAGGTTTCCTCAGACAAAAAAACGGATGAGGTTGCTCCCACAGAGCCGGCGATCGGTCAAGATGTAATCCAGCAGGCGGGAGATCATTTGAACCGCGCCCTTGAAGCGCAGCGCCGCGGCGACTGGGCTCTCTACGGCGAGGAGATAAGAAAGCTTGGAGATTTATTGAAAAGCGCAGAGTAATTAGCAGATTTCCTAACAAGATGAAAAATCATTGGTATTTTTGGGACAAAAAATCTCTTTTTGGGCATTTAAAAACCAGAAATTCCGGTCTGAGCCAAGAAGAAGCAGAACTGCGCCTCAAGGAGTACGGCCCAAACAAGCTTCCCGAAGCCAAAGCTGAGAGCGTTTTTTTGATTTTTCTGCGTCAGTTCCAGAGCCCCTTAATCTATATCCTGCTTGGAGCCGGCCTTTTGGTTCTTCTAACCAAGGAATTTGTTGACGCCGTGGCGATTTTTTTTATTCTTTTATTCAATGCGGTCGTCGGCACTTTTCAAGAGGGCAAGGCGCAGAACACCCTTTCGGCGCTTAAAAAAATGACCGAGACCAAGACTTCTGTTCTCCGGGGAAACAAAGAAAAGATTATTTTTGATAGAGAACTCGTACCCGGAGATATTATTATTCTCAAAGAAGGAGAGAAGGTTCCGGCTGATGCCCGAGTGATTGAGTCCACTGGTCTTAAGGTGGATGAAGCCATTCTCACTGGTGAATCCGTACCGGTTCATAAAATCTCAAAATCCCTCAAAAAAGAAGTGAATTCTGCCGAGACCCTTCCTTTGGCTGAACAGACAAACATCATTTTTAAAGGGACGAATATCGTCGCCGGAAGCGGCCGAGCGGTTGTCGTAGCCACCGGCCTGGCGACCGCTATCGGCCAAATTTCAAAAGAGATCGTGGCGCTTGATACCGAGGTTCCGCTCAAGGCCAACATTCGTTATCTCTCAAAATTAATTATTGTCTTTGTTTGTATTTTTACTTTGATTATCTTTCTTCTGGGTTTGATCTCCGGCTATACTCCCAGAGAGATGTTTGCCATAGTCGTCTCGGTGGCCGTCTCTTCTATCCCCGAGGGTCTGCCGGTGGTCGTGACGTTAGTTCTGGCAAGCGGGGTTTTGCGGATGAGTAAGCGCAAGGCCTTGGTCAAGAAGCTCCAGGCGGTTGAGACGTTGGGCGAGACAAAAATTATTGCGGTTGATAAGACCGGAACAATCACCCAGAATGAGCTGATGGTTCAGAAGGTCTTTATCGGAGGGATTGATTATCAGGTGAAAGGGGCTGGTTATGAACCCTCGGGCAGTATTCATCAATTCCGCCGAAATTTAGGGGAAGAGTCTTGGCAAAAGATAAATGGTAAAATTCTTGACGATCGAGGCCTGGCGCTGGCCGGGGAAATCTCGGCTCTCTCTTCTAACGCCATCCTTGTTTATTCAGCCGAAAAGAAAGATTGGCAGATTACCGGCGATCCGACCGAGGCGGCCATGTCGGTCTTTGCCCAAAAATTGGGATATCACCAAGAGGAATTGGAAAAAAATCTCTCTAAAATTAAAGAGCTTCCTTTTGATTACAAGACCAAAATTCATGCCCTGCTTTATAAAAAAGAGGGCAAGCCCTTTCTTTTTGTTACCGGCGCGCCGGAGGAGGTTTTGGCTAGATGCAGATTCTTTCGGCAGAAGGATGGCAGTTTGCCTATGGCTCTTGAGATTAAAGAGAAACTCAAAAATAAGGTCGTTTCCATGTCCCAAGAGGGCTTGCGGGTGATTGCTCTGGCTTGGTCTGAAAAACCGCTTGATAATCTTGAAGAAGAAAAAATCAAGGACTTGACTTTTATTGGATTTTTAGGGATGAGAGACACGTTGAGAGCAGAGGTTTTAAGGTCAGTTAAGGAGACCGAAGAAGCCGGCATCAAGGTAGTCATGATTACCGGCGACCACCGGCTGACGGCCAAAGCGGTGGCTAAAGAGGCGGGGATTTTCAAAAAGGGCGACGAGGTTTTAAGTGGTGAAGAGATTGAGAAATTAAATAAAAATGTTCTGGCAGATAGATTGGCCAAGGTCTCGGTCTTTGCCCGCGTTACTCCGGAGCATAAATTGAAGATTATTGAGGCCTACCGCCAGAGAGGAGATATTGTGGCGATGACCGGCGACGGAGTCAATGACGCCCCGTCTTTAGTCGCCGCGGATTTGGGAGTAGCAATGGGAGGAATCGGCACCGAGGTGGCTAAAGAGGCGGCTGATATTGTTCTTTTGGATGATAATTTTAAGACCATCGTGGCCGCGGTCGAGGAGGGGAGAAACATTTATCGGACAATAAAAAAGGTAGTCCTTTATCTTTTTTCTACTAGCGCGGGAGAGATTTTAACCATTATTATGGCCCTAATTTTGCAATATCCTCTGCCTATTTTGGCGGCGCAGATCATCTGGCTTAATCTGGTGACTGATGGTTTTCTTGCTGTGGCTCTGGCTTTGGAACCGAAAGAGGAAGGACTGCTCAAGGGAAGTTTTAAGCGGCCTAAAAAACATCTAATTGATTTGACGATGTTTATTCGCGTTCTGGTGATGGCCGTTCCGATGATGCTGGGAACTCTTTTTCTCTTCCGGGGCTATATTAATGATGGTGATATGACTAAGGCCTGGACGATCTCCTTGACCACCCTGGCGGTCTTCCAATGGTTTAATGTCTGGAACTGTCGGCATGAAACAAAATCAATCTTTCGGCTTAATCCTTTTTCCAATAAATATTTAGTCGGAACAACACTGTTCGTTATTATGCTTCAGCTTATGGCGATTTATACACCTTTAATGCAGAAGTTTTTGCGCACAGCGCCGCTTGAAGCATCGGAATGGCTGAAGATTTTAGCCGTCGGCTTGTCAATTATTCTCTTTGAAGAAATAAGGAAGCTAATATATCGTTTAAGAAGAGACTGAAATTTGAAGAAAAATTATTGAAAAGAGCAAAAATTGAAACTTGATCCTTGTAAAATATCTCTATTTAAGTTATTATTTACAGCAATTATGACTGACCCTACCAAGACACCAGTGCTATTGAGTTATTACCTGAAGGCAGTGCTGTATCCAGACCAGCGTGAGATTATAGCAATGAAGGTCTATTGTGCTAATGATATTTTATTGCGGGACGGGGGGCAAGACTTGGAGTCTTACGATACCATCATCGCCACGCTAGACGAAGCCAGAACGGCTACTTATCCAGTAACAATATATGATATAGACGGCACAGTTAGGA
>JAHJRZ010000026.1 GCA_018830605.1 Patescibacteria group bacterium
TCTTCTGCAGAATTGATTTAACGGCAGAGATAATATCTTTTAAAACTTCTTCTATAGCGGTTGGAATATCATTCGAGCCGATAAAAATTGATTCGGGCAAAGAGGTAATTGAGTTTGAACCGGAGACCTCCATCGTTTTTTCTTTGCGCAGAGGCATGGCCGTACCAATTTTTATTTTAATACGTTCGGAGGTGCGCTCCCCAATAATTAATTTATGCTTGCGCCGGATATAATCGGCGATGGCCTCGTCCATTTTGTTGCCTCCCACCCTGACTGAAGTTGAAACGACAATATCACCCAGGGCAATGACAGCCACTTCCGATGTTCCGCCGCCAATATCAATGATCATATTGCCCGAGGCGGAGCCGATCGGGACCCGAGCTCCTAAGGCCGCGGCCACGGGTTCTTTAATTAAATGCGCTTCTCTTGCGCCAGCGGCCAGGGTGGCATCAATCACGGCGCGGCGTTCAGTTGAGGTGACTCCCGCGGGCACCGAGACCATTACTTCAGGCCGAAATAAATTAAAAGCGCCGGAGACTTTATTAATATAATAGCGCAGCATCGCTTCGGTGACACGGTAATTAGCAATCACTCCGTCGCGCAAAGGATGTGAAGCGATAATTGATTCCGGAGTGCGGCCGATCATCTCTTTGGCTTCTTTTCCCACAGCGAGAATCTTATCCGTGTCCGCGGAAATAGCGACGACGGTCGGTTCATTAAAAATAATGCCTTTTTTTGGCACATAGACGAGCGTATTAGTCGTTCCTAAGTCGATGGCGATCCTTTTGGCCATTTAATCAATCCTTTTTATCTTTGCCCCAATTTTTCTTAATCTTCCTTCAATTTGATAATATCCGCGCTCGATTAATTCGATATTGCCGATCTCGGTCTGGCCAGAGGCGGCCAGCCCGGCAATGACCAGAGCCATTCCGGCGCGAATATCAGGCGAGATAATATGAGTGCCAAAAAGCTTGGTTGGCCCGGAGATCAAGGCGCGGTGGGGATCGCAAATGACGATCCGCGCCCCCATCTTAATCAATTCATCAACATAAAACAAGCGCCGCTCAAACATCCAGTCGTGGACCAGGCTTTCACCTGAAGCTTGGGTGGCGGCAACAGCAAAGGCCGGGTGCAAGTCAGTTGGAAATCCAGGCCAGGGGGAACATTGGATTCTGGCCGCCTGAAGGGTTTGGGGCGCCTTAATCGATAAAATACTCTTTTGGCCTGATTTTTTAATTTTAAAAACCGCTCCCATTTTTTCGGCTCGATGCAGAATTGGCTCCATCCCCTCAAAAGATGAAGCTAAAAGAGAGAGATTTGATTTTGTCGAGAGAGAAAGGGCGATAAAAGTGCCGATCTCTAACTCGTCGTCAATGACTGTTATCTCTGCCCCGCCTAATTTTTTCTTACCTTTGATAATAATAGTATTTGTGCCCGCGCCTTTAATATCCGAGCCCATTAAATTTAAAAATTGGGCGAGATTGACAATATGGCGCTCGCAGGCGGCATTTTTGATAGTCGTTGTCCCTCTGGCTAAGACTGTTGCCATCATTATATTTTCAGTGGCCGTGACGCTCTGTTCATCTAAATAGATAGAAGTTCCAAGTAATTTTTTCGCCTTGGCATAATAATTAGTTTTATCTTGGCTAATCTTTGCTCCCAACGTCTCAAGCGCGTCAAAGTGGGTGCCGACCGGCCTCTTGCCGATAAAACAGCCGCCCGGATGGATCATCTGCATTTTGCCCTCGCGCGCCAGCAGAGCGCCCATCAGAAGAATGGAAGCGCGCAAGCGATGGGTAAGATTCGGGTCGAGTTTTGAACTTGTAATATCTTCTGCTTTGATTTCAAGGGTGTCAGATCCAACCCAATTAATCAGCACACCTAATTTTTTTAGGATTTTAATAATTACTTTGACGTCTTCTATTTTTGGGACATTATTAAGCGTACATTTTTGGGATGTCAAGATCGAAGCGCAAATTAAAGGCAGGGCCGCATTTTTTGAACCCATTATCTCGATTCTTCCCTTTAATTTTTTGCCGCCATAAATTTTGAATTGTGCCATATTATGATATTATTATATTATGCCTGAAAAAAATAAATTTAATTATAAGTATCTCTTTAAGGTGATTTTTTATATTCTCGCTCTTCTGGCCGCCATTTATTTAGTGCTCTTAGCTTCTGGTTATAAGCTTGATTTAAAGAGAAAAATTTTTGTCGAGACCGGCAGTATCTATCTTAATTCAAATCCCAAAGATGTAAAGATTTATCTCAACGGCAGACTTAAATCCAACCGAGCTCCTTTTAAATTAAGTTATCTACTTCCGGGAAATTATCAAGTTAGGGTCGAAAAAGAGGGCTTTAAGAGCTGGGAGAAGAATTTGTCTATCAAGTCGGGACTGGTCGCTTATGAGAGCGAGGTAATCCTTTATTACAATCAGCCCAAAGAGGAGTTATTCTCAAGGATTGAAGGGGTTGGGGGGTTGAACATTAATAAAGGCAAAGACAAGCTTTTGTATTTTACGGATAAGGAAATTTTTCTTAAAAAAATAAATTCAGACCAAGAGGAGAAAATTTTTGAACTGGTAAGCGGCAGGATTGAAAAAACAGAAGCTGCCAATGATTTTTCCAAATTGCTGATTCAGACTAAAGACGAGGCATCGAAAGTAATTTATCTTTATTGCGCCAACAGCAATTGCCAGGAGCCGTATAACCTAAATTTAGGGTTAAATCTTAATTTTGATAAAGCCAAGCTTACCAATAATGATAATTATCCCCTGCTCTTGTCAGTTGAGGGCAGTCTTTATGCCATAAAATCTGATTTTAGTAAATACTATATTGAGGCCAAAGTTTTGGATTATGTTTTTTTCAACGGAAAAATTTATTATTTGACTGATGAAGAGGAGGGGGTGGGGATTTCATCGTCAGATTTAGAGGGTAAGGAGAAAACAAAAATTAGCATACAAAAAGCTCATACTTCCCAAAAAAACGTTTTTTCATTATGGGTTGATGAGAAAAAAAAGAGATTATATTTAATCGGTGAGGAAGAGAATTTATACCAATTTGATCTTAAAGGAGAGCCGCTTAAAAAAATTGAGACTAAGGCAGAAAGCTTAAATTTTGATAATAATAACTTCCTCTTAATTATTTCTGGGAGTGAGCTTAAGGTCCAAGGCAGGGTTGAGATAATTGATAAAGAGGACTCGATTCGCGGGGTGGCCCGTTACTCTCAAGATCCTCTGTTGGCTAATTGGCTCTGGCGCACTAATCATATTCTTTTTATTCGCGACAATATCCTCAAGACAGTAGAGCTTAAAGGCAGTAATGAGACTGATCTGTATTCGTTTCAAAAAGAGGGGGTGGCTGATTTTATTTCCATCTCTAAGAATGAAGTCATCGTCTTAGATAAAGGGAGTTTAAAAAAAATAACTCTTTGTGAAAAAGGAAGTTTAATTGACCTTTGGCAGTAGATCGATTGTCTCGGCTGGTGTCGGCACGTTGCGTTCGGCGGCATCTTTGTTTTGCAATTGCGCTTTGACGATAAAACGAGAAATATTTGTCCCCACGGGTACACAAGTCATCAAGGTTGTCTCTCTCTTGCCTCTTGAATTAATAATGTCTGTAGCCGAGGGCTTAACGGTTGAAATTTCGGTCACTTTATAAAGATAGGGTTCGCCTTTATAAGTAATTATTATTTGGCCGTCTTTTTTTATATTAGGCAGAAGGGCAAAAACATTTTTGTAGTCTGATCTCACCCACCAATAATATGAGGAGTGGCCGGTGATAAAAACATTGCCCGGGCCATCAGGAGTATTGGAGCCGGCAAATTGAACCACGCCATTTTTTAGATTATCGATGATTTGTTCTTCAGGAATACCCCAAATAATCGGCGCACTGATGTTTAAAGAAGAAATATAAAGATGATTATCCTCTAAATTGCCCAAGGAGTTCTGTTCGTTTTTCGGTTTATTAGGGTCGATCGAGGGCAGGAGAAAATTATTATCCGTAAAATCCTCTTTTTTAATTTCGGTCTTGTAGTAATAATCAAATTTCTTCAAAAGCGCCGGCGCGTTAAGGAATAAGTAAGCGATAAGAAGACCAATTACAATCAATCCGATCGGCAGAAAAAAGATACGCAGATATTGTTTAAAAAGGCTCGTCTTCATATTATTTGATATTATAACAAAAATCGTTAAAATAGTCAAGTTGCCTTGGGTGTTTGACTTGGGTGATTTTTGGGATTAAGATTAAAA
>JAHJRZ010000027.1 GCA_018830605.1 Patescibacteria group bacterium
AAAAGCTCCAACTATTCAGCGCAGTCAATTCTCCGCAGCGGCCTAGCGGGGACCGCGGCGCTTTATCTTTTTTTTAAAAAAAATAAATCATTGTCTTATGCTAAAAATTATAAATTGATGATGAGACTTTTTTCCGGCTTGGAATATATTATGAGAAGATTATTACTTTTTTTTCAGTCTAGAAATAAAAATTTTATCGCGTTCAAAGCCAAGGCTGAAGTCTATAAAAAAATTTTTTATTGGCGCTTAACTTTGATAAAATGATGGAGGATAATCACAAGATATGTTGTCTCAAATTACTAAAAACCAAGACCAAACAAAAATGAAGTTGACCCTTGCCTTGAGCCTAACTAGTCTTCTCGGGATAGGTTTAGTTTTGGCGATTATTAATGGTCCCCTTAGCGCCGCCGTAATTATCATCGCTCTGGTTACAATTTTGATTTTTATCCTGAAGACAGAGTGGGGCGTTTATCTTATTATTCTCTCTTTAGTTTCCGGGCAACTGGTTAGAATTCCTCTAACTGGAACTTCAGCCATCCAACCGACTGATATCTTAGTCGTCATTTTGGTATCTATTTGGCTGATTAAAAAAATTATTCTAAATCAAAAAATAAAAAGCACTTTCATTGGCCCATTTTTGTGCGTTTTTCTCTCAATCGCCTTTATTTCACTCATCAATGGTTTGAGATTCTTAGATACCGACCAAGCAATAATCTCTTTCTTTTATTTAATCAGGATTGCATCATATATGACTTTATTTTTTATTGGCGCTGACATATTTTCCCAGCAAAAAAAAATTTATACTCTTGAAAAAATCCTGCTCTCCGCCTTTTTTGTTATCGCCGCTATTGGAATTGTGCAAGTTATTGTCTTCCCTAGTTTAGCTAAATGGGCAGCTCTTTACGGTTGGGATCCGCACATGGGCCGACTCTTCTCCACCTTTCTCGACCCTAATTTCGCGGGCGCGTTTTTAGTAATGGGCTTTATAATTTCTCTTGCCTTTCTTTTCTACGCTAAATCATTTGAGGGAAGGGTAGCATTAATTTCTGCTTCTCTTTTGATGCTCGTTGCCGTGATCCTTACTTACTCCAGAAGCACTTATCTTTTCCTCTTTATTTCGTTTTTTGTTTTATCAATCCTGCGTTCAAAAAAATTCCTGCTCGTTGGCATTGTTGCCATAATTATTTTAATGTTAATCTTCCCCAAATCATTAGACCGCATCCAAGGCGGATTTAGTATTGATGAGAGCGCCAGAACCCGTTTTAAAACTTGGGAGAATACTCTTACCATTATTAAAGACCACCCGATGCTGGGAGTCGGTTTTAATTCCTTCCGCTATGCCCAAGAGAGCTATACTTTCTCTAAAGAAACCACTGGGGGGCACGCTGGCGCTGGGTCAGATTCATCTCTCCTTTTTATTTTTGCCACCACTGGATTTTTTGGCCTTCTCTCCTATCTTATTTTTTACTTCCTCGCTCTAATTAAAACTAAAAAGACTTTTAATTATTCTCTCTCGGCCCAACAAAAAGGAATTGGCTTAGCCTTATTTTCGATTATGGTTGGATTTTTATTCCATTCGGTCTTTGTCAATAGTCTTTTCTATCCCGCTATCATGGCGCCCTTTTTCTTAATGCTTGGGCTAATTTCTGCAGAAAACAAAGTTTCTAAAATCACTAAGCATTGAAATTAAACGCCTTAAACATAAAATTATGCCCAAAAAATTCAAGATCGGCCTTGACGCCCGAATGTACCGGCGCTCCACCGGCGGCATTGGCCGTTATATCCACGGGCTTTTAGAGGCGCTCTCGAAAATAGACCGGCATAATCATTTTTATGTCTTTTTAACGGATGATGATTTAAAAGAATATACACTCAAAGCTAAAAATTTTACGCCGATCAGAGCTCCTTATACTCATTACTCGCTCAAAGAACAGCTAAATTTTCTGCGGCTTATAAATTCTTATCATTTGGATCTTGTCCATTTTACTAATTTCAACCATCCAATTTTTTATCGGGGCAAGTTTGTCATTACGATTCATGATATGACGATGAGTATCCTACCGGCTCACGGAAGACAGATGTCAGCCATCTCTAGTTTTTTTTATCACTTAGTCTTTAATAATGGAGTTAAAAGATCAAATAAAATCATTGCTGACAGTCAAAATACTAAGAATGATTTGATTAAAATTCTTAAAGTTAAAGAAAAGAAGATCTCGGTCGTCCATCTGGGCATTAATGATAATTATAAGCCCGAGTGCGATCCCAAAAAATTGAGGGAATTAAAAGAAAAATATAAAATTAAAAAACCCTATCTTTTGTTTGTCAGCCAGTGGCGGCCGCACAAAGGAATAAAAAATTTAGTCGCTTCTTTTGAAATAATGGATCGAAGATTTAAAATGCGTGATTTGAATTTAGTTATTACGGGCAAGCCAAATCCGCAATTCCCTGAGATAGAAAAATGTATCAACGGCTCGCCTCTGCGGCCCAGAATAATTACGCCCGGCTTTGTCGATGAAAAAGATATGGTCCCGCTCTATTCTAATGCTCAAGCTTTTGTCTTCCCTTCAACCTATGAAGGTTTCGGCCTAAACCCCTTAGAAGCAATGGGCTGTGGAACCCCAGTCGCCACCTCAAACGTCTCTTCAATCCCCGAAATCTGCGGGAACGCGGTTCTCTATTTTGATCCCAAGGATCCGGAGGATATCGCTCTTAAGACCTGCACCTTGCTTACTAATGGCAAGCTTCGCCAAAACTTAATCGCTCGCGGCTTTGAAAATTTAAAAAGATTCAGCTGGCAAAAGATGGCTAAAGAGACGTTGGATATTTATTCACAAACCCTTGAAAAATCAT
>JAHJRZ010000028.1 GCA_018830605.1 Patescibacteria group bacterium
CGATGCCCTCCTCGCTCACTCGGACCACTCTTTTAGCCGAAGGCCAAACGATGGTTTTGAGTGATCGGTTGGGCTGTTTGAAGACGATGATCTGGCCGATCTCTGGAGAAACATCCCCTTGGAATCGGTAGAGAGTGCCAAGGGTGTTCCCCATCGATGGACCGATTGAAACCCGGATTCCCGTTGCCCACATCACTACGACCGCAACGAGAATCACGGGGACGACGTGCCAGATTCGTAGTTTCCGACCCCAGGAGGTCGGGATGACGTCTGCGTGGAATAGTCTCTCGAGCCTTTGCCCGACAGTCGCCATCTCGAACCTCCTTTTTCATGTTCGTCACCACAGTATTGATGATATTATATAATACCTTGACTTTTTTGTCAAATTTAATTGTAATAAAAATTTAAATAAAAAAATGGAGCGGGGCTCAAATGGTTGGTAGTACTTACCATTTGTGCCTCGCTCCAGCGAGCTCGATCAGACGACTTGCGTCGTCAGCGGAGGGCCCTGTAGCCCCACGTGGTGGGGGTTGGTCTGTAGGCTACTCCCCACAATTGCCATGAGCCCTGATAGGGGCCGGCGTCTTGGACGACCCACCGTCGCCTCGGCGCTCCTGATGGGAAAGTAGGGAAGGTAGCCGTGGACTCAGCGCACTTGACGAGCTTGGCGTGACCGTCGCAGTAGTTGGCATTGGCCGTGCCATTGTGACGTCCCAGCACCGGGCTGTTGTACGACGCGTTCCTCGCGAGCGTCCCGTCGTAGATCATCGCTGTTTCGACCGAGTATTCGATCTCCGCCAGGGAAATCGGCGGAACAGCACCGGTGACGTTGCCGTCCTCGAAGACGGCGAAGTTCCACATATACCCCGTCCAAAGGCCGGGAGTAGCCGGCGTAAGCCCAAAGACGGCGGCGATCCAGTCGATGCTGAACTCCCTCTGGCCGCTGGGGCACTCCATGATCTGCCAGTTCTTCATGTAGGGGGAGACAACGTCCAACATCGTGTAGAGACGAATGCCATCCGGTGAATAGGCGCTCATGGGAAACGTCTCATCGTAGTCTTGGACGTACATCAGCACGGCCGTGGCCTGCTGCCTAGCGTTGTTGAGGCAGGAAGTCTGGCGCGCCTTCTCGCGCGCTCTGGCGAAGACCGGGAAGAGGATCGCCGCCAGAATGGCGATGATCGCAATAACAACCAACAGCTCGATGAGCGTGAATCCGTGTCTCTTCATGTGCTGTCGCCTCCGTTTCGGTGGTGCGTCGTGATGATTATATCTAATTACAAAATAGTAATTATGTCAAGAGTTGAACTAAAAAACCGCCTTTCGGCGGTCAACTAACCAAAATTAGTATGATAGTTACTGTTCTCTCAAAATAATATTTAGGCCTTCTAATTTTCTGGAACTTTTGATAGCCATCTGTCGGCTAGCCTGTTCAATGCCGAGCGCCCTCTCCAGGACGCTACGGACGATGACCTCGGTCTTTCCTTCGACTGTCGGTTTACTCACTTCTTCATCCTCCAGCGTCCTGGGTTTTTGGGTGCTGACTTGGCGATATGATAACATAAGCAATTAAAATTATCAATCCTGGTTGCGGAAAGATAAATATTAGTTTAAAATAATAAAAAGCTTTCAATTTAAAAGATATTAAAATTAATTGAAAATATTGAGATATTGAGATGAAATTCACAAACCCACCAAAATTATCAAAAGGAGATAAAATTGGCGTAATCGCTACATCAACACCGATATCAATTTTAGATGGTGCTCAAATTCAAAGAGGGTATCGCTATCTCATAAATAAGGGATTTACAATAGTTGAACATCCTCAATGTCGCCTTCAGAATGGCTACAACGCGGGCACAATCAAGGAAAGGGTTGAAGCAATACATGAATTTGTTAAAAATAAAAATATCAAATGTATAATGGCATTTTGGGGTGGTTATAACACAAATCAAATCTTGGATCATCTAGATTATAATTTAATAAAAAAATACCCTAAAATTTTTATAGGTTATTCTGACACCTGTGCTTTGCTGCAAGCGATAACTGCAAAGACTGGGTTAGTAACCTACATGGGTCCAGCAGTAATTACATTTGCAAAACCAGATTCGTTCGACTACACATGGGAATATTTCAAAAGAGTGTGTATTGAAAATAGCTCAGACGTTTATATAAGAGATTCAAAAATTTTTGCGGATGATTTATACTTTTTAAGAAAAGACGATAATCATCGAATTATCCAAAAAAATAAGGGCACAAAGATATTCCAAAAAGGTAAAGCTCAAGGTACAGTAATAGTTACTAATCTTTCGACCTTATTAATTCTTTTAAATACTCCTTATCTTGTGTCACTTAAAGATAAAATTCTTTTTATCGAAGAAGCTGAAGATTTTGATTGTCAGATGATTCATCGTTTTATGGTTCAATTAAAACAAGCGGGAATAATTAACTCAATAAAGGGATTAGTGTTGGGAAAATTTATGGGCGAATCAAAGATTGATGAGAAGCAGCTCCTTTCAATTTTGGAAGAAGTAATAGGAAATAAAAAAATTCCAGTTATGTATAATTCAAATTTCGGCCATACCGATCCAATTTTCACCATCCCAAATGGAGGGGAGTGCCAATTGAATACTCGTTCTAAAAGCATCCTTTTTTACCGAAAATAGATTTAACAATCTAGATGGAAACAATACGACTCAGGCAGAACCAGCTACTTCTATCTTGTCAGTATTGATGTTTGTCTGGCAGCAAAAAGAATAAATTTAGAGTTCTAAATCGCTGTTTTTTTTAAAATATATTTTTATATTTTTTCAAAGCATCGCTTATTAAATCCTACCCGATCTCCCACAAACTAAAAATTACGTCAAATTTTCCCATACTTTTCGTATTTTTTATGCTATCGCAGAAAATATACGATATTTAATTTTTAGGTACAAACCAAAAAACCGCCTTATATGGCGGTTTCCTGCAAACAGCTTCCAGCTATCAGCAATTAAATTTGATCAATATCTCGTTTTTTCTAAAATCTTGATTCTTCGATTGTGGTCGTCCAAGCTTTCTGTTTCAATATTTAATTTTTTTTCAATCCGGTCGAGCATTTCAGTATTATCATCAAACCTGTCTTCTAAATTATCAAATCTACCTTCTAAATTATCAAACCTGCCTTCTAAACCATCAAAACGATTTTCAAGATTATCAAATCTTCCTTCAAAATTATTGAATCTTTTTTCTAATCTGCCAAAAGCTTTACCCGTTGTTCTGGCGAGACCATCGATCTTTTCATTAATCTTTTCATCAGTATGTTTGGCGAGACCATCGATCTTTTCATCAGTATGTTTATTGATTCTTTTTTCAAATGTTTCAAACATTTTCTCGAATTGTTTTTGCGTTTCTTTTTTCATTAAATACATTTTAACCAATACGATATTTTAATGCAATCAAAAACCGTCTTAATAAGGCGGCTATCAGCAAGAAACAACTAGATTATTTTTTATTTTCTTTTTTCTTATTCTTAGGCTTGGGTTTAGCTTTCTTTACTTTGGCTTCAGCTTGCATTTTTTTAGCTTTCTCAACCCGTTGTTTGAATTTATCAATTCTGCCGGCAGTATCGATTACTTTTGCTTTGCCGGTATAAAGCGGATGGCAGGCCGAGCAGATCTCAACGCGCATTTCGTCGACTGTTGAGCCAACTTCAATCGTATTACCGCAGGCGCAGGTAATTTTAGCTTTTTCAAAATATTTAGGATGGACATCTTTTTTCATAACAGAGAAATTATATAGTATGCTTTGAAAAATTGCAATATCCTGATAGAATGAAAATGTCTTATGAAAATTATTGACGAGAAAAATAAAATCAAAATCCCTGAACTTAAAAAAATGGCAGAGACGACGTATGAGAACTTAGTTAAAGCCGTAGTTGATATTAAAAAAGAAGTTATGGCAGTTGACGCTGAACTGCACGCTGATGAGGAGCAAAGATTACTTGAAGAAGGATCAAGTCAAAAAAATCTCTGGGGAATCAATTTATACCCGGGGAAAAAGGGTAATGATTTTATTGAATTCGACTCAATGATAAATCTGCGTCCATGGCAGAATAACCGCAGCCGAGGTGTCGACGACCCTAAAATTCAAGAAGAAATAATAAAAATTGTAAATAAATTAATCAAAAGATGAGTTATCAACACAAAGAATTAGCTGGTGGACGTTGGTTTGAATTTTCACTGATTGAGCAGATGGCCAATATTGGCAGTGAAGTATATAGGGCGATTAATTGGCGAAAAAAGGGCGATAATAATTACGCGATGATGGCCTTTGAGCGGGCGCTGGAATTATTTGATTTGACAGTTGAGGATCCCAAAAACAGGACTCGTCTCAAAGAGGTTCTGCGCGCCAGAGAATTGTTTTGTGATTATTTTGTCGGCGATAATCAATACCACTCGACCGCCAAATCCTGGCAAAATTATTTTTACTCTTTCAACTACGCCGCTAGATTAAATAAATAGAACTCCTGATTATTAAATTGGTCTGTAATCTGGCGAGGTTTTTTGATTTCAAATCTTCTCGACAAAAATAGGAGAATCAGTGAGCTTGATTTGTGAGGCAGACATGGTCGTAGATACGCCGTAAATATCAGTCACTTTGACTTGTCCGGAAATCTCCGCGGGCAAGGCCGCTTCACCCCACAGAACATAAATGGTTTTATCTTTTTTGATAAATTTATATTGAATAACTTGAGTCGTGGCGCCATCGCGGTCAGTGCTGTTCTCGGAAAAATCTTCTTTTAGAGTTTCAATTTTATCGAATTGATTAACTATCTTGACCAGATTCACATATACCTTATGGGTCGAGGAATTTAAATCTTCTTCCGAATAAGCAAAAATATCCTTAGGTTTATCTTTTTCATCTTCTGTCCCCTGAACCTGCGGGCTTGGCGTTCCCACATTTTCCTTTTTTAGTTGATTAAACCTATCCCACTGCAGCCAATTTTCAATGTAAAAAATAACATCCCCACCTTGCGCCAGAGTAAAAATTGTGCTGCGGCTGATTAATTTATCAAAACCAGAAATATCAGCCGGCTTGTCTGCCAGCTCGCCAAACTGCGCTTCAGTGACAAAAATGGGCTTATTTTTGATGCCGAAACTTTCCAAATACTTTTTGAACTTGATGACATACATATCTTCTCGTTTGGCATCAGTATTAATTGAATGGATATTGGCAACATCGAAGTAATTACCTCCGTCGGCAGAAAAAATCGGATTCCAGAAATCCTGAAAATTTGGCTGCATACCGGCCATGCCCGCATGCAGAACTTTGGCATCAGAGTCAATTTTTTTGATTGTTTCATAGCTTGCTTTGAGAATGTCAAGATATTCAGCGGGGGTGCCGACATAAAATTTAAGTTCTTCGCCCACGCCGCCAGTAGAGCCGCCCTGCATCTCCGGCTCATTCATTATCTCCCAGTATTTTATAGGCAGAGTCAGTCCCGGCATATCATCGACTCCGTCGCCGTCATAACGTTCAACCACTTTCGCGAGTATTGTTTTATATTTTTCCATATCACAGGGCTTGCCAACCTTTATTTTGGCATGCTGGTCTTTTTGCGGGCCCATAAAATCTGCTTCATAAGTTGAATCGTGGCATTTATTTTGGTCCCAATTAACAAAGGGCTTAATCGTCACTACCAAATAGACATCGTTTTCTTGAAACTGCTGATACATCTCATCAATTTGGGTGAAGTCAACCTGCCCCTCTTGCGGCTCAACCATTTGCCAATAAATTTCAAACATCCTCATCCAATAAGCTGATTTTTCTCCTCCGACCTTGGAAAGATGGGTTGCGACTTTACTTGCGTCGAGAGTAATTATTTTTGAAGTAGTAGGTGAGGTAATTGCTTCTTTGGGCTGGGAATAATTTTTATAAATTAAATAGCCGGCTAAAATTAAGCCTGCTAAAATAATTAATACCGCGAAAATGATAATCGTTTTTTTCATCGCCCTCCTTTTTATAATTATAGCACACAGGAGTTGTTTTAGTGAGGTTTTTTTGTCATTGCCAAAAATTTCAAGGTGTGTTAGAATTTTTTTGTTATGGCGATTAAAACAATCAAGACCCCAACCGTCGAAGAATTATTTGAAGCCGGTGGCCATTTGGGCCACCGCAAAGATAAAACAGATGCCACCATGCACCCCTATATTTTTCGTATTCAAAACCGCATCTCAATTATTAATCTTGATAAGACGGTTGTTAATCTTTCTGAAGCGCTCGAATATATTTCTGATCTTGCAAGCCATGGCAAGACGATTCTTTTTGTCGGGACTAAAAATCCAGAAGTGGCTAAAATTATCAAGAAGGCAGCCGTTGAGACCAAGTCTCCTTATATGGTTGAACGTTGGATTGGCGGGCTCTTAACCAATTTTAAAAATGTGAAGAAAAAAATAGACCACATTAAAAAGTTAGAGATTGGACGAGAGAAGAAAGAATTTGAAGGTTATACTAAAAAAGAACGAATGGAGATCGACAAAAAAATTGAAGAGGGTTTGAGAATCTTTGGCGGGATCAAAGAAATGGTAAATCTGCCAGAGGCAATGATTGTTTTTGATACCCATAATGAGATAATCGCCGTCAAGGAAGCAGCCAAACTTAATATTGGGGTAATTGGTATTAATGATATGAAGTATTCAAAAAAATTAATTAATAAGTTTATTCCTATTAACGACGAATCGAGAAAAGCAACGAAGCTATTGGCTGAAACTTTTATCGCCGCTATAAAAGAAGCCAAAAAAGAGAAGTAATTATGATTAAAGCAAAAGATATTGCAAACTTAAGAAATGAAACTGGCGCCGGCGTAATGGATTGCAAAAAAGCATTGATCAAAGCCAATGGCAACAAAGAGCGTGCGCTTAAGATTTTGCAAGCTTTAGGCAAGGACAAAGCCAAAAAAAGAACCGACCGCATGACCGAACAAGGTTTGATTGAGTGTTATGTGCACAAAGGTTCTCGAATTGGGGTAATGGTCGAAGTAGTTTGTGAAACAGATTTTGTCGCCAGAACAGATGATTTTAAAAAATTAGCTCACAATATCGCGATGCAGGTTGCTTCAATGGGCCCGAAGAATGTCAAAGAATTATTAGGTCAAATATTTATTTTTGATGATAAAAAGAAAATTTCTGATTTGGTTGAGGAAGTAATTACTAAGACCGGCGAAAAATGCGAAATCAAAAGATTTGAAAGATTTGAATTGGGCGGATAATATGCCAAATAAACTGATTTGTTTAGTTGGTCTGCCTGGAGCGGGAAAGACTCTAATTGCCGATTATTTAATGGTTAAAAGGAATTTTGGTTTTATCCGTTTTGGCCAGATTACTCTTGATTGGTTTATTAAGAGGGGGAGAAAGCCGACGGAAAAAATGGAGCGTAAAATCCGTGAGGATTTAAGGCGTAAACACGGTATGGCGGCTTTTGCTAAACTTAATGTTCATAAAATTAATCTGCTTTTAAAAGAAGGCGATGTTATTGGCGAAGGCCTTTATTCTTGGGAAGAGTATTTATACCTAAAAAATAAGTATAAGGATAGGTTGATTGTGATCGCTGTTTACGCCTCGCCTCAAATGAGGCAGGCGCGTCTCGTTGGTCGTGGCAAGAAACATGGCAAAGATGCTAAACTTCAATTTAGGAGCTTTACTAAAGCCGAAGCCGAGGCGCGCGACAGAGCACAGATTGAAAATCTTCATCAGGCCGGGCCCATCGTCATGGCTGATTATACGCTTTTAAATGTCTGTACAATTGGTGTATTGCATAAACAAATTGATGTAATAATTAAGGAAATTTATGGCTAGAACAAAAACAAAATTGAAACTTACGCCAATCCTTCAGCGCAAGAGTAGGCGGCCTGATATTGATGAGTATTTTATGAAGATGTGTTTGTGCGCTTCAGAGCGCTCCACCTGCCGCCGCCACAGTGTTGGAGCGATTCTTGTCAAAAATAAAATGATTCTCTCCACCGGCTATAATGGCGCTGCCAAAGGCGCCAAAGATTGCCTTGAGCTTGGCTGCCTGCGTGATGAGCTGGGAATCAAGAGTGGCGAGCATGCGGAGATCTGTCGCGCCATTCACGCAGAACAGAACGCCATTATCCAGGCCTCAAGCAAGGGATTGGACATTGAAGGCACGACGATGTACTGCACCCATTCGCCTTGTATTATCTGTGCTAAAATGATAGCCAATGCTGGAGTGAAAGAAGTAGTGGTATTTCAAAAATATCCTGATGATGATTCTAAAAAATTATTTAAAGAAGTAGGCATAAAAATCAGATTTATTAAAAAGCCGGATTTATCCATCGAATTTTACGAATAGTCGGTTTGCAATTTATCTCTTTTGTTGATATTTTAGTATAAGTATTTGATATTTTTGATTTTTTATTATTTATTAAAATGATATGCCTGATATTAATCAAATAACTAAAGAGTTAGAACCAAAAATCAAAGAAGCGCTTGACCATTTGGAAACCGAATTTCGCTCTCTTCACACAGGTCGAGCCTCAACAGCCATTCTTGAAGACATCATGGTCTCTTATTATGGGACGAAGACGCCTCTCAAGCAGCTGGCGAATATCAGCGTGGCTGATCCGGGCAATTTGGCAATTGAGCCGTACGATAAATCATCGCTTGGAGAGATTGAAAAAGCAATTAAAGAATCTCAAATGTCACTTCCTGTAATGAACGACGGCAATTTTGTGCGCGTTGCCCTGCCGCCTCTT
Organism: Patescibacteria group bacterium; assembly: GCA_018830605.1. GTDB lineage: Bacteria > Patescibacteriota > UBA1384 > JAHJRZ01 > JAHJRZ01 > JAHJRZ01. The sequence goes on from JAHJRZ010000028.1 coordinate 8,756, forward strand.
TCTGAAGAGAGAAGGCGCGAACTAACTAAAGTCGTCCGCGATAAGGCCGAAGAGGTTAAGGTCTCTATCCGCCAGGCCCGTGAGCAGATTTGGGAAAGAATTCAGAATATGGTCAAGAATAAAGAGTTGACCGAAGATGACAAATTCCGCGGTCAGACCGATTTGAATAAAAAGGTTGAGGGAGCCAATCGCCAGATTGAAGAGAAGGTCAAGACCAAAGAGCAGGAAATACTTAAAGTGTAATTTAAAAACTAAAAGATAAAAAGTAAAAACCACAATTAAAATTTTAAATTTGCTCTGTGAATTTTAAATTTTATCTTAAAAATTTTAAATGATAGTAATTACTATAATTATATTCATCTTAATACTTGGTGTTCTAGTATTCACCCATGAGCTGGGACATTTTTTAATGGCTAAAAGAGCTGGCATTAAAGTTTCAGAGTTTGGTTTTGGTTTTCCGCCGCGGATTTTTAGCAAAAAATACAAAGGAACGATTTATTCAATTAATGCTATTCCTCTTGGCGGTTTTGTCAAGATTTTTGGCGAAGAAGGGGAAGGAGCAAAAAACAAAGACTCTTTTGCTTCAAGATCGGCTTGGCAGAGATTTATTATTCTTGTGACTGGAGTATTATTTAATTTAATCTTGGCGGTTTTAATTCTCTCAATTTATTTTTGGCTGAATGGGCCAACCATTGCCACGGAGCCGACAGAATATACTGATTCTGCAAAAACAACTTCCGAGATTTTGGTTTGGGAAGCAGAGGAGAGCTCACCGGCGGATAAAGCGGGAATCATTCGCGGTGATGTCATTTTAGAAATTAACGGACAGGAGATTAAAGATTTTAGTCTGGTGCAGGAGATTGTTAAAAATAATCCTAATCAAAAAATTAATCTAAAAATTAGGCGAGAAAAAGAAGATAAGAATTTAGACGTGACTTTAGCGATAAAAGACGGCCAGGGATTTTTAGGGATTAAAGCGATTAAAAATTATACTTCGGCTCATTATCCTTGGTGGAAGGTGCCTTATATTGCTGTGCTTGAGACCTTAAAGATTATTTGGCTGATAGTTTCGATTCTTTTCATTTACCTTAAAAATTTAATCTTTAAGGCACAAGCGCCATCGGACTTGGCTGGTCCGGTCGGCATTTTTATCTTGACTCGCGAAGCGATAAAACTTGGGGTAGAGGAGGTATTGCGTTTTGTAGCATTACTCTCAATAAATCTGGCCATTATTAATATCTTGCCTTTGCCGGCGCTTGATGGCGGCAGGATTTTATTTATTATTATTGAAAAAATACGCGGCAGACGCGTCACGCCTAAAATTGAGAATCTGGTCCACTCGATTGGTTTTGTCGCTTTAATCCTTTTAATCGTTTTAATTAGCTGGCAGGATGTGATAAAATTTATAATAAGAAAGTAAATAATTAACAATGAAAGTATCCAAATTATTTCTTAAAACTTCTAAAGAAAAACCCAAAGAAGCGGACAATGTTTCCGCCGAGCTTTTAATTCGCGCCGGATTCATTGATAAGCTGGCCGCCGGAATATATACCTTTCTTCCCTTGGGATTAC